>JAICRN010000207.1 GCA_025937335.1 Microcoleus sp. TY_ISSM_2_bin.22 | reverse complement strand
TGCTTGCTGGCGAGCCTCCGTCCACCTTTCCTCCGCAATCGGAACCCCAGCTAAATTGACAACAGCGTCGCAGCCAGCGATCGACTTTTGCCAATCACCAGACTCCGCAGGAGTGTAGGCGACAACTTCCAAATTCGGATAAGCTGAAGCCGGAAAAACTCGGCCAGCCTTCGCCGCATCCCTGCTCAAAACCACCACTTGATGTCCCGCAGCTTGCAGCTTTTCCACCAGCCGGCTACCTACAAATCCCGTTGCTCCCGCGATCGCTACTTTCATCTTTTACCCGCAATGCACATTTTTAGTATTTTAGACGATCGTCCAAACTTGTTTTGAATTATACAAAAATAAAGAGCAGCCTCGATCGCCTCCACACAAGCCAAGTGTATTTTCATTAAACTGATAAAGGACGCGAGGATTAAAAACAATGCCTGCAAAAAAACCAAAGCTTCTAATTGCTGCCTCCATCGTCGCAGCAGGTAGCGCCGCGGTCTACTTTTACTTCCAGGGTTTGAGCCAACAAGTATCCAACCCTCAAGACAGCGCCAAAGTTGTGCCCGACGAAGCAATGATGGCCGCGTTCATCTCCCCCAACCCCCAAGCGCTGTCACATTTGCAGCGATTTGGCACGCCAGGGGCTCAAAAGTTGGTCGGTCAGGGTTTGAACGCCTTTCAAGAACAAAGCTTGGCAGGCACTCAAATTGACTTTGACAGGGACTTAAAGCCTTGGTTAGGGGGGGTGATGGTCGCTTTGCTGCCCCCTGATGCAGCAGCGAAAACCGAGCCTCCTAAGCTGCTGGTTGTAGTCAGCGTCAACAATAAAATTAGCGCTTGGAATTTTGCGAATAAATTAAAATCTCAGCCGGGTGCAACTACTCAAGAAACCGAGTATCAAGGAGTTAAAATTTACGAGGTTGCAGAGCCAACTGGCAAGCGCTACAGTGTGGCTTTGCTGAACGACCAATTAGTGATGGCTCCTTTGAAAAAGCCTGTGGAATTGGCGATCGATACTTTTAAAGGAGAACCCTCTCTCGCTACGCAGCCGAGCACAACTAAGTTTTTTGCAGAGAGTGCAGGTGTCAAGAATCCGATCGCCACTGTTTATATTGCTGACTATCCTGCGGCAATCGAGCAATTGAAAGCTAATTTGCCCGCAGATATCCAGTTGCCTTGGACAGTGTTTTCGCAGTTCAAACAAGTTAAGTCTTTGGTTGCGGGAATTGGGGCGGATAGTGAGGGATTGAGGGTAAAAACTATTGCTCAGTTAGACCCTAAATTCGTTCAGCAAAATCCACAATTGGCATCGAAATTGTTGCCCAGATTTCCGGATGAAACTATTGCTTTAATTGGTGGCAAGGGAATCGATAAAATTTGGTCGCAAGCAACCGCCGAGGCAAAAGATAGCCCGGAAGTTGACAGGGGAGTTCAGCAGGTGAGGGATAGTTTTAAGCGGTTGGATTTGGATGCGGATCGGGATGTTTTTGGTTGGATGAATGGGGAATTTGCGATCGGGGCGATCGGTTCTAATCAAGGCATTTTGTCTCAGTTGGGCATGGGGGCGGCGATGATTTTTGAAACCAGCGATCGCCCTGCCGCCGAAGCAACTCTGAAAAAACTCGATGCGATCGCCAAAAGCAATCCTACAGTCAGTGTCGCCCCCAGACAAGTTCAAGGCAAAGAAGTTACCGAGTGGCAAATACCCCAGCAAGGCACTTTATTCGGGCACGGTTGGCTGAATGAAAATTCCGTGTTTGTAGCTTTCGGCGGGCCTTTAGTTGATGTGATTACTTCGACGCCACCGCAACCCCTAAGCAGCAGTCCGAGTTTTCAGGCGATCGCCACTTCTTTACCGCAAGCCAACCAAGGTTACTTTTATATAGATATGGAAAAAACCATGTCTTGGGCTAACCAATATTTGCTCGCAGTACAGCCAAATTTAGTTTCGCCGCCCGTCGCTGAATTGCTCAATTCTCTCCGAGGAGTTAGCGTAGTTACAGCTTCTACACAACCGACAACTGCTCAGCTTGAGATGCTTTTTGCCTTGAAGAAATCTAACAATTAGCTAATCGGGAAGCAGTAATTTTTCCTTCTATCCTTCTATCCGTTAAATCCCTTACACTGCCCGTTGGCCAACTTCCTTCAGACCAAAAAAGTTGCTCAAAAAAAAGTTGCTGCCTCTCTGGGGAGGGCAGCTACTCAAATAAAGCATCTTAAAGTCTCTCAAAACTTCAGAATTAACCTTCAGACATTCCCGATTTATTCGGCAATTGCAAATCATCCGGATCTACATAGTGACAAACTGCTTTGTCCATGCAAATCAATGCCCAGCCGGATTTATCGATGCTCATCAACTTGTAAGAAGCGGGCTGAATAAAGAAACCTTTGTGGTTGCGGGTTGCTGGCTTGATGTTAACGTGGCTTTCAGTGCTCATGTCTTTACAACTCCTAGTATTATGGTAGTGAAGTATGAAAACCGCTGAGCGGATTTGTCAATCGTCTAAGTTTTCAAATACTAGCATTGACTTCATGAGTTTTCCATAAAGTTATTTATTGATTTATTACGATGTCGTAATAAACCGCAAAGCCGATTCCCTCGATCCCCGCCCAAAAATCGACTTGTTTGAGCGGTTAGGGCTCAAACAGCCACTGCTTAACGCGGGCGAGACTCTTCCAGTCCGGTTTTCTGCTTAATCCTTCTTCAAAATTTTTTTTAACTTCGTCGAGCAACTCTTCCGAAGCCATCAGGAGTTGCTGAGCGACTTCTACGTGGGGGCGCACCCCTTTCTCTTTGAGATCGAGGATCGCGACTGCGAGGTTGATGCGAGCTTGCGGGTCGTGAGGGTTCAATTTTACGGCTGTTTTCGCTGCCTTTTGAGCTGGTGCGGGTTTATTTTCCAACAGGTAGAGCCACGCGAGGCTAGCCCAGGCATTGCCATTTTTGGGAGCTTTCTCGCACACTTCTTTAAACACGGGGATCAGGTTAGCGGGGGCTTCGCCAGCTTGGTAGCGATCGAAACCATCTTTAAACAATTCTTCAGGGGTCATTCGATTTTTGATTTGGGATTTTAGATTTTAGATTGGAAAGAGCATTGGGTGCGGGACGCAGCAAGGCAGTCCGAGGCATTCTCAGCAATTAGCAATTACCAATCCCCAATGCCCAATTTTCCAATTTATGCAGAAAAAGAACTGCCACAGCCGCAAGTTTGAGTGGCGTTGGGGTTAGTAAACTGAAAGCCGCCCCCGATCATAGCATCGCTGAAGTCGAGAACCAAACCGTAGAGATAAAGAAGGCTCTTGCGATCGCAAACTACCTGAAAACCGTCGTAGTCGAACACTTCATCGTCGGCTTTCACAGTGCTGGGGTCTGCGAAATCCATCACGTAGGACATTCCAGAGCATCCGCCCTGGCGCACCCCTACCCGCAAGCAGAGGTCTTTACCTTGTTTTTCTCTCAAAGCTAAAACTTGACGGAGAGCAGAGTCCGTCATTTGAATGCCCTGCTTTTGTGAAATGGCTTGCGTCATAATTTGCCGAACTCCTGATACTGTTTAATGCTAAGAGTTTGATCTTATTCGTCCATTGTACAGGCATTCGTCAGAAGGCACTGGGCTAGATGCTGAAGGCAAAATTTTTAGGTTTTAATTTTTAATTCCCGTGAAGCCTCGTTCCCAAGCTCGATGTCCTCTCCCCCTATAGGGTTTATGATTGAGAAGCAGCGGTTGACCGGCTACCGGCACCGCAACAATGCTTCACCCAACGGGCTTACTCTATGGCAGCGCTGAATCGCTCTACTCTTCGTCGGCTACAAAACTTACCTCAAATTCCCAGCGTGTGGGAGGGCGATCGCCGACCCTTATCTAATGCTGACTCACACCTGATGATAGATGACGATGACGTTCTAGAAGCTGGTGGCGAGTGCATTCTCTGGGTCGATGGCTCCGAAGGAGTCGTGAGGGCTATGGACATGGTAGGCCCAGATGCCGGCCCAGAGGCGATCGTCCGGGCCCTGCTACGGGCAATGGAACATCCCCAAAGTCCGGCTCCTGCAGTCCGTCCCCAAAAAATAGTAGTTAAAAACCGAGAAATTCAATTTTATCTGCGGGGCGTACTTCAAGATTTAGGCATTTCCATTGACTACGTGCCGGAATTGCCCCTAATTGACGAAATATTTCGCGGCATGGAAGAGGTCGCGACCAACAGACCTCCTGAGTTGCCCCCTCAGTATGCTGAAGTTTTAATGGAAAAAGCTGCTCAAATTTGGCAAGATGCTCCGTGGCGGACTTTGAGCGAACACCAAATTATATCTATTGAAATCAATCAGTGGGATGTTGCCAGCCTCTACGTTTCCGTATTGGGGCAAGGCAGAATGGATTACGGAGTTTTACTGTACCGTTCTCTAGAATCCTTGAAGCGGTTTCGAGAACGAGTCGTCAACGATGAATCTTTTGAAGATTTAGAACAGGCTTTTTTAGGGCAAGACTGTTTGTTTCTCACTTTTGAAAGTGCAGGAGATATTGATGAGGACGATGGTGTAGAAATTGATTTAGCCGATTTGCCTCCATCGGAAATTGAACCAAATTTCGGCAACCTGCATCCTTTAGAAGGATTGCGATCGATTCTTTACGAAGAAGAAGCCCTCACGATGTTAGTTGCTCTCGAAGCATTTCACCGCTTTTTCCGCAACGGCCGCCGGAAATTGGGAGCAGAGACCTTTCCCAGTCTTAGCAGCCGCTACCGCATCCCTGTTCCGCAGCCTGACGGAGAAATTCAACAGGTATCCGTTAAAGTTTCGACGATGCCCGAGGTGTCCGACGAATTATTAGAGATGCTCGGTGATGACGATGATGATGATGATGATGAGGATGATGATGAATTTGAAATGCCGCTGCTGCGAGACGATTTGGTGCCACAAAATTCATTTTTGAGTCTGGGCGTCGTACCTTGGGCAACGGTAGAGTTTCTGCGCGCAACTGCCCAGTTTCACCAAGGTGCAGAAACTGATATTAATAGCGCCGGAGATGGTTTGCCGGTGGTGATGATCCAAACTTCTCATCCGAAGGCGAAAACTATGATTCAAGATTTGAAGGAAGCTGGAGGAGTGAAGGCAATTTGTTTTAATCCTGGCGAAGATCCTTTTCAAGATGAGCAGTACGACTTGGGTATTTTGCAAGCTAAGAATGGGGATCTGTATTTGTTTGGGGAGTTTAATGAAAACGATCCGGTGCATCAGGAAGCTCGCCAAAAGTGGGAGCGCCGCTGTAAATTTACCAACGGTTGGTGCGGTTTGGTAATTGCTAAAGGCTTGATGGGTGCTTCTCGCGGTCAGCCTCAGTTTAAGGATATGGTCGCTTTGTTTGAGGTGCGCTGGGTGTCTGCTAAAGACTTGGGAATTGGACCGCTTCAGTTGATGCCGATGTTTTAAAGTTAGTTGACTGTTGACTGTTGACTGTTGACTGTTGACTGTTGACTAATGACTGATGACTAATGACTGATGACTAATGACTGATGACTGTTGAGTGTTGTGAGAAGGAAGAGGTAAAAGTAATTTGTAAGGTGCGCCGCAGCGCACCGTAGTTTTTAAATTATTCAGGAGAATGATTATGTCAAATTCTACTCAAAAGCGAGAAGTGTTAGTCGCCCTTGATGCTGAATTAGCTGATAAAATAGACCAATTTACTGATAATTGGACGGAGGCGATCGAACAAGCTCTCCGTCTCTGGTACGCTAAGCAAATAGAAGATAAGTTGCGGAAGTTTTATCAAAACCGCAGCACAGAAGATATTGAGTTTGAGGAAGAATGGGCAACATTTGCTCAGGAACAAATGGAAGAAATTTTAATAGAGGAAGGCCTTTGAGACAATGACAGAAGCTTATCCGCGACAAGGCGAAGTTTATCTTGTTAGAGCTTTGCGAACGATCGGAGATACCAAAAAGCGTCCTGTGGCTGTCGTTTCCATAGATAGCCGGAATGAATTGAGCCGTACTGTACTGATTGTCCCTTTTACTAGCGATTTGAGAGGGGGCGAAACTCCGACTCGGGTGTTGATTCCTGCTGGTGAAGGAGGTTTAGAATCTGACTCGCTGGCTGTCTGCGAGCAAATTATAACTGTCCAAAAGACTTATCTGGAACAAGGCCCTTACGGTCAACTTAGTGCCGATGTCCTAGCAAGAATTCAGAGGGCTGTACAAGTGTCGATCGGCATTTATGAACTTTGAATGTTTCGGAAATTCTAAAATTTGTTACAATCTGTAAAAATACTGGAAAGGATAGGTAAAATGCGGGTTGCGATCGCAGGTGCGGGACTGGCTGGAATGACCACAGCAGTCGATTTAGTGGAGGCCGGCCACGAAGTAGAAATTTTTGAATCCCGCCCCTTTGTCGGCGGCAAAGTCGGCAGTTGGGTAGATCCCGACGGCAATCACGTTGAAATGGGTTTGCACGTCTTCTTCGGCTGCTATTATAACTTATTTGCCCTGATGAAAAAAGTGGGAGCATTTGACGATTTGCTCCTCAAAGAACACGTCCACACTTTTATCAATCGAGGCGGCGAAACTGGTTCTTTAGATTTTCGCTTTCCGGTGGGTGCTCCTTTCCACGGATTGAAGGCGTTTTTCACGACATCCCAGCTATCCGTACAAGACAAAATTCAAAATGCGATCGCCCTGGGAACTAGCCCGATCGTCCGAGGTCTGATAGACTTTGACGGGGCAATGAAAACTATCCGCGATTTGGATAAAGTTAGCTTCGCTGACTGGTTCCGCCGTCAAGGTGGCAACCAAAACTCCCTCAAAAGAATGTGGAATCCGATCGCCTACGCACTGGGTTTTATCGACACTGAAAATATTTCTGCCCGGTGTATGTTGACAATATTTCAATTCTTTGCATCCAAAACCGAAGCCTCTGTCATGCGGATGTTGGCCGGTTCTCCCAACGAATATTTGCACAAACCAATTGTGGAATATTTGGAAAAGAAAGGAGCAAAAATTTACACGCGGCGCAGAGTCCGAGAAATTCAGTTTGAAGAAGGCGAAGAAACCCGCGTGACAGGCTTGCTAGTAGCTAACGGCGACACAGAAGAAAAGATTACCGCAGACGCTTACGTTTTCGCCTGCGACGTGCCGGGAATTCAGAAAATATTGCCCCCTGCTTGGCGCAAATGGTCAGAATTTGACAACATTTATAAATTAGATGCGGTGCCAGTTGCTACAGTACAATTGCGGTTCGACGGTTGGGTAACGGAACTGGAAGACGAAGCCAAGCGAAAACAATTGAGCCACGCTGTAGGAATCGATAATTTGCTATATTCAGCAGATGCAGATTTTTCTTGTTTTGCAGATTTGGCGCTGACAAGTCCCAAGGATTATTATCAAGAAGGACAAGGTTCGCTGTTGCAGTTGGTGCTGACACCTGGAGATCCGTTTATTAAACAAAGCAATGAGGCGATCGCCCAACACGTACTCAAACAAGTTCAGGATTTATTCCCCTCAGCGCGGGAATTAAATATGACTTGGTACAGTGTAGTTAAGCTCGCTCAATCTTTGTATCGCGAAGCACCGGGCATGGATGTTTTCCGCCCCGCTCAAAAAACGCCGATCGCCAATTTCTTTCTAGCAGGAAGTTACACTCAGCAAGACTACATTGATAGCATGGAAGGAGCGACACTTTCAGGCCATCAAGCGGCTAAGGCAATTCTCGAAGCTTACGGTCATTAGTCATTAGTCCTCTCTCGTTTTCTCTCGTTCCCAGGCAATGCCAGGGAACAAAAAAGAAACAATTCTTCAATCTAAAATCTAAAATCTAAAATCTAAAATCGCATGACTGATTGGTTAGAACACAGCGTCCAAGTAGAAGTGGCAATTCCCATCGAATTAGCGTGGCAACTTTGGTCAGATTTAGAGCAAATGCCGCGCTGGATGAAGTGGATCGAATCTGTTCATGTTCTCGAAGAAAATCCAGAATTGTCTCGCTGGAAACTCGCAACTGGCGGGTTAGAATTTAGCTGGCTTTCTCGGATTCTCAAATTAGTTCCGCATCAGATAATTCAATGGGAATCGGTAGACGGTTTGCCAAATCGAGGTGCGGTAAGATTTTACGATCGCAAAGACAGCAGTATCGTCAAGCTGACAGTGGCTTACGGAATTCCCGGCTGGTTGGGAAAATTAATGGATAACCTATTTCTCGGCCGCGTGGTTGAATCGACTATTCAGGCTGACTTGGAAAGGTTTAAAGAGTATGCTCTGAATGTGAAAGCGACATCTTAAATTAGGAGGACTAAAGTGATGACTACAAACTGGTTTGTAGTCATCACTTTAGTTTTTTAAGGATCGCGAATTAAATAACTTACAATTTTAATTGTTATTGTGGGATGGGCGTCCCCCCCGTCCAAAAAAGGGCGGGCGGGACGCCCACCCCACTTTCAAGAGTGTAAGTTATTTAATTCTCATTCCTAAGTTCTAATTTAGGAGTTATGCACCAGAACCAAGAAACCGGGTTTTTGAACCGAGATTGAAAGTTTTAAGCAAATATTTTGGTGAAAAACACGG
>JAICRN010000623.1 GCA_025937335.1 Microcoleus sp. TY_ISSM_2_bin.22 | reverse complement strand
ATCTGAAGTCTTTGGGGAACAAGTTAAAAAAAGTAATCTTGAATCCGTGCTAGAACGGCATATAAATCAGACTATAACAACTTTGGGTAATAATAATACTTTTAAAGATAGTAACAAAATTAGCTATATTAACAATTGCCCTAATCCCTCCACTCCTACCCCAGATGAAAGTCAGCCGGAAATTCCCGACTTGCAGGAGGAAACCACAAATAAAACTAAGATTGAAACCATTGATAAATTACGGCAGTTTGGTTTGAGCGATGAGCAAATTGCCGAAGCGCTAGATATACCTTTAGAGCTGGTTAAGTAGGTGGACTTCGAGGAGTAAATCTGTGCTATCTCCGAATTATACTGGATTGGGCGATTCCCTACGGGATAGCTTCGCTTCACGCTCTTAGTTGTTTTGTTATAATCATCGAAGGCTGCCTTGTTGAAGTAAAATAAAATATCCCCAGCTCTTTTCAGCTATGAACACAAAACTCATTGAATCCTTGGTACAAATCATCCAGACACTCTCAGAAGAAGAGCAATTGCTAATCAAAGCAAAACTATTTAGTAACATCCCCTATCCTTCTACTGCGGAAATAACCCAGTTAGCCCAAAGCGGGGGAGCATTTCAATTCCTGCACGACGAACCTGATATTTACACCCTTGAAGATGGAGAGCCAATTTAGTGAAGCTAAAAAAAGGAGATATTGTTTTAGCTGAATTTCCCTTTACAGATTTGAGTCAGAAAAAATTACGGCCGGCTTTAGTGCTGTGGGCAAGTTCAACCATAGATGAAATTACTATCTGCTTCATTTCTTCGCAAAATGTCACTAGCCTAAGTTTAGATGAATTTGCTTTAAATGCTTCAGATCCCGAATTTTCCAGCACGGGATTAAGAGTATCTTCTAAAGTTAGAGTGACTCGGATTGTCAGTCTTGAAAAGAGATTAATACTGAGACGATTGGGCGAGTTAGGAAGTCAGCAAATGCAGCAATTGAATGCAACTCTAATACAAGCATTTCAATTAGTATAGCCTTGTTTACTCTCGCGTACTTGCCGGAAACGATCGCAAATCCCTGCAATAAAGGTTTCGCCGTCAATCGGTGGAGTATTTTCGGACATGGCAACAGCAGCATCTATCTTAACTCGTACAGTATCGATCCACTGGCGATCGGCGCGATCTGCTTGGAACTCATCAAGCCATTCGAGAAACTCTGCGAGTTCATTTTGTGAAAGTTCCGTTACAGCAGTCTTGAGTTCTGTAATGTTCATGGGTAAGTATCTTTTTTTCCTAAAATTAGTTTACCAGTTTGGTATAATTATATCGCGTCGATCGCATTATACAAAGTTCCCTCTTCAGTCCCCCTGTTCTCGGAGTCCGTTTGATAAGATTTCAATCGCCGGGTGACTGACAAATCAGCAGCATGGAAAGAGGAATCTTTGTCTGTGGATGTGTCGGCTCCTCGAATTCACAGACCCTCCAACCCGATTCCGACACTTGTTGAAACCACGAACTAACTGTGCGAAAATACCACGGCATTGGCTCTCGAAAAGCTCCGCCGAAGTTGTCGAAAGTCTCGGTTTTCCATCCATCAACATAGGGCAGTTCCTGACACGCTGTGAATGGATG
Source organism: Microcoleus sp. TY_ISSM_2_bin.22 (assembly GCA_025937335.1). GTDB lineage: Bacteria > Cyanobacteriota > Cyanobacteriia > Cyanobacteriales > Microcoleaceae > Microcoleus. The sequence continues at coordinate 1,932 of JAICRN010000623.1, read as the reverse complement.
AACTGTCTGGATCGACAGATGTCCGTCTGAGACTATTGCTTTGCGTAACGATCGCAATAAACCTCCAATTTCCTCACCCAGTAGCGAGAAATTGCAGGCGATTCCATCGTATGGTTGACCGAGTATCGCTGGATCGGCAATAATCTCATCGTAGCCGATCGCCCGAAAGCAACCGCCTCCTTTCTCGCGAGCTCGATCGACCAAAACAGCGCAACCATCAACTCCGACAACCTCAACACCGCGCTTTGCTAGGGCGCGCGTCAGCCAACCTTCACCGCATCCGACATCCAAAACTCGCCGAGGCTTATAGCGCAGCACAGCTTGCAGAATAGCCTCATCGGTTGCTGCGCGGCGACTTTCAATCTGATTTTGGTCGATCGCCTGTATCCATGCGTCAGCATTAGCCTCCCAACTTTGTTGAATTTGTTGTTCAGGGCGATCGAATTTCATGGTGATTCTCCTATTGGTACTAGGACTTACGAAAAAATCTGATTTTAACCCGATTCTGCGTAAGTCCTGAGTCCATAAAAACGACTTCAAAAAGCCCGATTATTAAACCCATCGACCCACTACAACTCTCAGCGTTCCATCTGCCAAAGTTTCCTCTTCTTCAACATGAAAACCCTCTGACTGCACCGCTGCCATCAAACTTTTGCGCGCGTATTTTTGACTGATTGAATTGACAAATTCCTGCTGGTTAATTCGAGCGCCCCAAAAATCCGCTACCAATTCGTAATCCTCTCCGCTGCGGCGAAAACCCAAATCGTAACCATTGGATTGCCGAATCACGTACTCGGCATTAGTTTTGTCGCCCCGATAACCCCGTACCTGCACATTGCACTCTACTTGATAACCCAACTCTTCCAACACTTGATGTAGCAGTTCGCCATTCTTGATCTGAACCTTGATCGTTGTGAAGTGTGACATATCACTTTCGGATTTTTGTGTGAAACGCTAATTTGATTATAATACTATAAACTGCAAGAGTCAATAAGTTAGAAGTTGCCCTCTTAAACCAGGTTTGAGCGTCAGCGAAAGCAGCCAGGTTACAAGCCCCCGGCTTCATATGTTCAGAAAATTACAACAGAGTATCCGATAACATTTCCCCATATTCATCCGTGAGTTCGCTTTCTTCAATCCTCCAATTCTTCAATCTAAAATCTAAAATCTAAAATCTAAAATCCTATGATGCCCGACAATTCTAACCAACCCAGAGAATATGATGCCGTCCTCGGCGGTCAAAGTCAAATCCCGATCGCCGGCGCAGTTTTGGGAGGCATTGCCGGGGTCAAGCAGCGCGTCAACAGTCCTAGTATCGAGTCGCGGATTGCCGCTGTTAAAGATGCTCCTAAATACGGAGGCGCTGGTTTAAATTTAGCAATTGAGGCGCTGCTTGACCCCGCACAAGAAGTGCAGCGAGTTGCTTATTTAATTTTGCGATCGAGGACAGAAACTCTAGTGCGCCAAGCTTTAAAAGAATTCGTGCCTTACAAGCTTTTTGACTGCATCCGCAGTGTGAAAACTGGGACAAATGTTGCGATTAGTCCCGGAGGCGATCGCACGGCGAGTTTGCACGGGAAAATAATTAGAATTTGCGATGTAGATACAGGAGAATTACTCTATACTGTTGACAAGTATCCCCGCGCTCAAGAAACTTTTGTCCTTTGCAAAGAAAGCGAAGTTTTTGTAAGGAGCAGAAATACTCCCAAACACCGTGCGATCGAAATTTGGCAGGGAGGAGAATTGCGGCATACTTCCCTCGGACATGAAGCGGAAATTAGCGCAATTGTCATCAGTCCCGACAGTCAAGTTATCGCCAGCGGTTCGGCAGATACTACAATCAAAATTTGGAATTTAGAGACGGGAAAGTTAATCTGTACTTTTGGCAATCTTTTAACTTGGGGAGCTCATAAAGCAGGAATTGTTAGTCTT
>JAICRN010000107.1 GCA_025937335.1 Microcoleus sp. TY_ISSM_2_bin.22 | reverse complement strand
TGAATCAGAGATAATCTGGGGTTGGATTTATAGTCAGCTATTTCTGTATCAACCCACAGGATTTTAGCTTGGGAAAATTTAGCGATGAGTGCTTTGATGTCGTTTGCTGCTGTTAAATAAGGCATTTTTAGAGATTTTTGCTATTAACTTTTTGATTCTCTTAAGCTATAGCAATTATCGTATCGATTGTCAACAATTCAAGCGCCGGACATGGCTTTGCCCTGTCCTGGAGACACGCAAACCTCACAAACCCGGTTTCTTCCTATATTTCTCGTTCCTATTCACAAAACTCGTAGAAACCTGGTTTTTAGCCTTCAGTTTAACAAAAGAATGCAGTCGATCGCACTATTGAGGATTCCCGCGAACTTCCTCTAAAAACCAGTTGCCTACTTCTGTATTGTCCGTCTGGCGACTGCGGCGCAAACCTTCCTCTAATAAAGCAACTTTTAGCCCCGGCAAAACTTGAGATTCCGTCAGCCGTTCGCTTCCCCGGTTAGCAATTATTTTGAAAGCAATAACTTGCGCTTTTTGTACGTCTACTACCCAATATTCAGACACTCCTAATTCTTCATAAATCATTCTTTTGGTACCCAAATCGTCAACGAGAGAACTGTCTGCAATTTCAATCGCTAAATCTGGGGAAACTAGGCTATCCAAATTTACTACAGAACTGCCGCGAGGTGCCGTTTGCACCCGGTCTCCAATGTAGTAAGAAGCATCAGGTTGAGCGCCTCTGATACCCGTTTTGGCGTAGCTACAGTTGACCAGCAGTCTCATTTTTATACCTTTAGCAATGCCAAATAAATTGATTAAGATGACGATAATTCCGTTGTCATCAGCATGATCTGGCCCGACTGCTGCCATTTCAATCCTCAACTGTCCGTTGTAATAGTAGCACTTTGCTCGATCGTACTCCGGCTGTTTAATAATTTCTATATATTCATCCCAAGTCGCTGTAACCCAGGTATCAGTTAGTAGTTTGGTTTGGAGTTGACTCATCATTACCTCACCGGAAAAAATCTTTGACTTTTGAGGGAAAACTTCTGAGTAGGGGCGATCGCATTTTTACCATTCAGCAGTAAGGTGCGCACTGCGCACCCTACAAACTATTAACCTATGACTATTCTGCCGCTTCCTCAGAGTCGGATTCTTCGGCAGATTCTTCACCTGCAGGCGGCACTAAAGCCACAGCTACGATCGAATCATCCTCGTCCAACCGCTGCACCCGCACGCCCGTTGCTGTGCGCGATTGGGTGGAAATTGCACTCACAGCCTGACGGATAATAATACCTCGGTTGGTAACGATCATCAACTCGTCATCTTCGTTGACAATTCGCAGCGCCGCTACGTAATCTTTAGCCTTTTTAGACTTAAATTTAGTAGCCGTCAATCCCTTGCCAGCCCGTCTTTGCAGTCGGAATTGAGAAACTGGAACCCGCTTGCCGTAGCCGTTAGTTGTGATTACCAACACCGAAGGAACTCCGCTGCTATTTTTCTGAATTTCTTCTGCTTCTTCGCCTTCAATTTCCTCTGCTTGCAGTTCTAATTCTTCATCTTCCAATTCCGCCTCTTCATTTTCCAAGTCAGCAATTTCTGCCCCTTCAAATTCTGAGTCTTCTGTTTCTAATTGAGCAATATTAGCTTCCTCAAATTCCGAATCTTCTGTGTCCAACTCAGCAATCTCGGCAACAATTGAACTGGGTAAAATGTCCATGCTGATCAACTCATCGCCCGATCGCAATTTCATTGATTTTACACCCCGCGTCGCGCGGCCGACAGGGCGCAACTGTTCGTGATTGGTGCGGAAATGAATTGCCATCCCTTGGCGCGTACCGATGATGATGCTGTCATCCACTTTTGCTCTCCGCACCCAGCGCAGTTGGTCGCCTTCTTCTAGAGAAATGGCGATTAATCCGTTAGTGCGGATGTTGCCAAAAGCTGAAAGTGCTGTTTTCTTGATGTAGCCGCCGCGAGTCAGCATGACCAAGTATTCTTCGCTGGTGAATTCTGTGACTGACACCATAGAAGTGATTTTTTCTTCTATAGGAATCGGCAGCAGTTGCACCACGGGAGTGCCGCGGGCAGTCCGCGAACAGACGGGGATTTGATAAGCTTTGACAGAGTAAACTACGCCCCTGTCGCTGAAGAACAAAACGCTGTCGTGATCGCAGCAGGAAAGGAAATGTTCTACTCCGTCGTCTTCTTTCATTTTCGCGCCTGCTTTGCCGCGAGTAGCGCGACTTTGGGCCTCGAAAGTGCTGACAGGCATCCGCTTGATGTAGCCTTGCTCTGTAATCAGAATAATTGCTTGTTCGTTGGCAATTAAATCTCTTTCATCGATTTCTCCTTCGGCGTGTTCGATGACGCTGCGTCTAGGAGTGGCGATTTTGGTTTGGATTTCGACTGCTTCAAATTCGGCGATTTCTAAGATGCGTTCCCGGCGCGCTAAGATATCTTCCAAATCGGCTATTTTAGCTCGCAGTTCTTCGTGTTCTTGCTGAATTTTTTGCGCTTCTAATGCTGTCAAACGCCTGAGCTGCATTTGCAGAATTGCATCGGATTGCTGATCCGAAAGACCGTAATTATCCATCAATTCCTGTTTGGCTGCTGCGGAGTCGGCAGCGGCGCGAATTAGGTGAATAATTGCATCTAAGTTTTCTAGGGCAATTAATAAGCCTTGCAGAAGGTGGTCGCGTTCTTCTGCTTTGCGGAGTTCGTATTGAGTCCGGCGAGTAATTGTCTCAATGCGGAAATCTAGGAAGACATTGAGGAATTGGGAGAGCGTAAGTAGTTGGGGTTCCCCGTTTACTAGCGCTAACATATTGGCTCCAAAGTTTGCTTGGAGGGGTGTTTGTTTGTAGAGGTTGTTGAGGACGACGCGGGGATAGGCGTCGCGCTTGAGTTCGATCACGATCCGCATTCCGTCTCTATCGCTTTCGTCGCGAATGTCGGAAATTCCATCTAATCTTTTGTCGTTGACAAGTTCGGCAATTTTCTCAATTAGGCCTGCCTTGTTTGTTTGGTAAGGCAATTCGGTGATAATAATTGCTTCTTTGTCGGGGCGGCCGGGATGTTCGATGGTTTCAATGCTGGCGACTCCGCGCATTGTAATCGAACCGCGCCCGGTAGTGTAAGCATCGCGAATGCCGCTTCTGCCCAGAATTTGGCCTCCGGTGGGAAAGTCCGGGCCGGGGATGTACTGCATCAATTCCAGGTCAGTAATTGCTGGATTGTGAATTAGTGCTACTAAACCGTCAATTATTTCGCCTAAATTGTGCGGCGGAATGTTCGTTGCCATCCCTACAGCAATCCCGGAGGAACCGTTGAGCAAAATTTGGGGGATGCGTGCGGGGAGTACGAGGGGTTCTTGCTGGGAACCGTCGAAGTTGTCGCCGAAATCAACTGTTTCCGAGTCGATGTCGCGCAGCATGGAGTCGCTAGTCAGAGCTGTGAGGCGACATTCGGTGTACCGCATGGCAGCGGGCGGGTCGTTGTCAACGGAGCCGAAGTTACCGTGGCCGTTGATCAGGCGTTCCCGCATGGAGAAATCCTGAGCCATCCGCACCAGGGCGTCGTAAACCGCTGTATCTCCGTGCGGGTGATACTTGCCCAGCACCTCCCCCACGACGCGGGCGCATTTGCGGAAAGGCCGATCGGGAGCCAAGCCCAATTCGTTCATGGCGTAGAGAATGCGTCGGTGAACGGGCTTGAGACCGTCCCTGGCATCTGGTAGCGCCCGACCGACAATTACGCTCATGGCGTATTCCAAGTACGATCGGGACATCTCATTACCCAGATCCGTCGGGATTATCCGCGACTCAGAGGTGCTCATAGGTTGAAAAACTCCGTTAAAAATTTAAATTTGACCGCTATAAATCTCAAAAATGCGATAAAATCGGTTTGGATTCAGTAGAGCTGCCAAATATTGCAAATTACTCCTGAAATTATATCACAATTTGCCTTTAACTTTATGGGAAAGTGGCCAGAAAAATTAACGGACGAAACAAGGACAATTGATAATTTGTCAGGTGGTGATTTTGTCAGCGGTTGGCAAAAGCTAGAAAGGTTTTTTAGGCTGAAGGCTTTCATGCTTTCGTGAGTTTTTTTGACTGGCATATAAAAAATTAAAATTGTTGCCAGAACGAAATTTTAATTTCACAAAGCCGAATGCCCAATAGAAGCAAACAGAAAATCTAAAATCTCAAATATCAACTCTAAAATCTGCTGATGCTACCCGTCATCTACTCCGAAGATTTCTTGCTGCACAAGACTGGAATGCTTCACCCAGAGCGACCAGAACGTTTAACGGCGATCGCCAATGCTCTGAAAGCTGCTCCCTGGGCGGCTCAAATTGAGTGGCAACTGCCCACCCCAGTGGCGCAGCGGGAACAAGAACTGTTCTGGGCTATCAAAAAAGTTCACGCGCAAAGATACATCAAAGAAGTCGAACATTTGGCTCATCGGGGAGGCGGCTACCTCGACGGCGACACGCCGATTTCTGCTGAAAGTTACGACGTAGCGCTTCTGGCTGCGAGTGCTTGGCTGGATGGGGTCGATCGAGCGATCTCCGGAAGCGAACCGGCTTTTGTGCTCGCCAGGCCGCCGGGACACCACGCCGAAAACGCCCGCGCGATGGGTTTTTGCTTGTTTTCCAATGCTGCCATCGCCGCTCACTACGCCCTGGAACAGCCGGGAATCAACCGCGTCGCCGTCCTAGACTGGGACGTGCACCACGGCAACGGCACTCAATCCTTGGTGCAAAACTGCCGGCAAATTGCCTACTGTTCCCTGCACCAATCTCCGTGCTATCCGGGAACGGGAGATACGGACGAGCGCGGGGCCTACGACAACGTGCTGAACATTCCCCTGTATCCGGGCGGCGGCATAGCTGAATACCTGAGCGCTTTTGAATCTCTTGTCGTGCCTTTTTTGTCAAATTTTCAACCGGATTTGTTGATTGTCAGCGCCGGTTACGACGCTACTGCGTCCGATCCCCTGGCGAGCATGACTCTGGCTCCGTCAGATTACGGTACTTTCACCGGATACTGTCTGCAAATCACCCGCCGCATCGCCTTTGGTTTGGAGGGGGGTTACGCGCTCAAAGACTTGGCCGAGTCGGTTGTGGCAACTATTGACCGATGCCTCAATTAGCTGGAAAATTGGAAGAGGGGAAAATGACTTTGACAAGGGGTTAGAAACCGATTCAGAGCTTTTGAGGGCGATAAGCAAAGCGATTATTTGGCGATCGTGCTTGATAGCCTTTTTCCCTCTTCCTTCTGACTTCTTCCTTCTGACTTGCGTGACAAACATCACAAATTTAAGAGATCCAAGTCACTTGGCATCAAAGTCTCGGTCACAGATTTTTAGCCAAAAAATCACACCGTGTCAATGTGTTCGATCGCCTAAATCGTCGCTCGCAGAGAGCATAATAGGATTACAATCAGACTGTCAAAATGTTATCTGTCTCAATCAACTAGGAGGTTTATCATGTCAGTCTCCCAAATGACACTCGAAGAGTTATTTGGTCAGGTCATGTTCTCCAGCGTCGTGACTCGCCACGACCGGAGACAGCTCAGATCTGCCCTCTTAGAAAGAACACTCAATGATGATGAATATGCCATCATCAACCGACTGCTGTACAACGTGCGCCGCGGTTGGGTAAAAATTATCGATTAAAGACGCCGCAGTCAACTTTCTGGAGGGAGCTAAAAGTAGAACTTGCCACCTCGGGAAGTTTTTCGGCGTTTAATACTTGGCTCTAAAGTTAGATGTGTTTGACAACGGTGTTAATTATCAAAATCGCGCTAAACATCAGTCTATAGGTAGAGATAATTATAAAATAACAGGTTTTGGGTGCATCTCTACTTGTTGAAAAATTGTGAGTTTTGAGTTGTTAACTGAGAAGTTATAATAAACTCAAAACTCATAATTTTTTGCAGGGGAGATGTGAGATTAGAAATTGGGAAAGACTGATGCGCTAAGGGTTGGGAACCGCTATAAAGTTGATATTTGTTAAACGGGGATCAAAAATCCCAACTATCAGCAGTTTCCCGTTGAGGACGATTGTGATATCGTTACAAGCACAGCGAGTCGCATTGGTCGATCGAACATTCCGGCAATTTGAACCCGGAAGTGTCAAAATATTAACAACCTGTTCATCCCCAAAATATATGGCTCCCGCCGTTTTAATTGAAAATCTTCAGAAACGCTACGGCAATGTAGAAGCCGTTAAAGATGTTTCCTTCAAGGTAGAACCGGGGGAAATATTTGGTTTGCTAGGCCCCAACGGTGCAGGCAAAACCACAACCCTGCGGGTACTTTGTACTTTAACATCGCCAGACAGCGGACGCATTGAAGTGTCTGGTATTTCTGCAGTCAGTCAGCCGAGAATTGCCAGACAAAAACTCGGCTACGTCGCCCAAGAAGTGGCTCTCGATAAGGTGCTGACGGGGCGGGAACTCCTGCAACTGCAAGCAGCGCTTTACCATTTGCCGCGCCATACGATTAAAGGGCGGATTGCCGAAATGGTGAAACTCCTCGGTTTGGAAGAGTGGGAAAATAAAAAGACGGGTACTTATTCCGGCGGTATCCGCAAACGCTTGGATTTGGCTGCTGGATTGCTGCACCAGCCGGATGTTTTAGTGTTAGACGAACCGACTGTCGGGCTGGATATTGAAAGTCGGGTGGTGGTGTGGGATTTCCTGCGGCGCTTGCGGGAGGAAGGTACGACAGTTTTGATTACCAGCCATTATCTCGAAGAAGTGGATGCTTTGGCCGATCGCGTGGCGATTATTGACAAGGGTACGGTGATTGCACAGGGCACGCCGGAGGAGTTGAAAAATCGGGTTGGGGGCGATCGGGTGACTCTGCGGATTCGGGAGTTTTCGCCGATGGAAGAAGCCCAAAAAGCTAAAAATCTGATGCAATCTCTGCCTTTTGTGCAGGAGGTAATTGTCAATACGGCTCAAGGAAATTCTCTCAATTTAGTAGTAACACCGCAAAGCGATGCGCTGGTGACTATTCAGCAAGCTTTAAAAGATGCGGGACTTCCTACTTTTGGGATTGCTCAATCTCGGCCGAGTTTGGATGATGTGTATTTGGCTGCGACTGGTAAGACGCTGTTGGATGCGGAGTTGGCTGCTGCTAGCAACCGCGATTTGAAGGCGGAGCAAAAACAGGCGATGCGATCGTAGTTTGAGGGAAGGGAAAAGTTCGTCAGAAACAGGCAAGATGCCTGTTCCACAAAGAGTGAATTTTCTTGTGGAACAGGCATCTTGCCTGTTCATAAACGAGATAAACCGATATTTAAGCTGAATTTGATATCATACATCCAAAACTTGCTCTGCTGTCAATGCTAATTCTGGGAAAGTTCGGGATATGATGCGATCGCTCCCTCGGAAAGCAGTCATTTGATAAACCCCATTTTCATCAAGCAGGTAAACAAAAACAGTCGGCTCTTTCGGGTTGCCCAAATAGTTTCTGCTACCCAAAGCTAAATAATCGACAATCCAATATTCAGAAATTCCCAGCCGCTGATATTCATCCAGCTTGTCGATATAATCATCTTCCCAATTTGTTGAGACAACTTCTACAACTAATTGTGGTGGTTCAGTTAGTGCTGAATAGGCGAAGGGTTGAGATTCCCAGATGGTTTTGTCTACTACTGTAACATCAGGATGGCGGCCTTGTTCTTGACCCTTCTGGGTTAATGTCCTGACTACAATTCTGCCAGATACCCTGTAATTCAGGTGGAGTCTTTTTACCTCGTTTTGGAACGTATTTTCAATAAAATCAGCTACATTTTCGTGCAGTCTGATTGTTGGTAAGATTTTGATAATTTCTCCATTAACCAGTTCATAGCGTCCGTCTTCATCTGGAAGTTGCTTGATGAATCGATCGAAAGTGAGCATTAGTTTAGGTTGGGTAGGAGTTGCGATCGTGGTTTTCTCTCATTTAGCTAGATATTTAAGACTATTCTGCAACCATTTTAACATACTGTTTTAACACAGGTGGAATCGTGAAAACGGTTTCTATTTCACCGTTCAATTTTTCGATCGTTCCCCGTCTGGCTAAAGATTGAATTGCTTTACATAATTCGCCTTGCGATCCTTGACATTTTGCCATCCATTGGGTAAACGAAACAGGCTCGATTTCATTACTAAGTTGCGAAATCGCCTGTTTTTCTATTTCCGACAAGCGCTGATAGTGCTGCTGCAATATCGGTGTCAATTCGTCACCTAAAAACACTGGTTGATAGCTTAAATATTGAGATACTCTACCGTTAAATAAGTTGTTTATAGTTTGAGCGACTAATTTTATCCAGAGGGGATTACCTTGATAAAGGTTAATCAACTCAGGCCATTGTTCTTCATCCAACAAACCCTTTTCTCTCAGAATTTCTGTGGCGGCTTCACCTAAACCGGTTAACTGCAACAAACATACTGCTGAATTATCGTCAGTGAATGTGAGGATGTCTGAGGGGGGTTCCCAACTATTGAGGATTAAGCAGCTATTGTGGGGAATTTCGCCGATGAGTTTAAATAGGGCTCCGTAATTTTCATATCCGGGTTTATAATTTCCTGCAAGTTGCCCGCTGCTGAGAATTTGCTGCACGTCATCTAGGATGATGAGACAGCGATTGTCTCGCAATGTTTCTATTAGGATTGACAACTGAGCATCGATGTTGGCGGAAAATTTAATTTCTGTGCGATCGGATAGAAATTGAATCAGGTTTTTGAGGGTTGTTTCGAGGGGTGGGGAGGTACGGAGACTGAGCCAGATGATGCGATCGAATTGAGTTTGAATTTGGGGGATGAGGTGACGGGCGATCGCACTTTTGCCGGTGCCTGCCATGCCTGTGATGGTGAGGAGGCGGCAGTTTTGGTGTGCGATCGAGTTTTCGAGGGCGGTGAGGGGTGAGTTGGGGTAGTTGTAGAAGGTTTTGAGCGACGGTGCATCTCTTAGATCGAGTCGCAGTTTCTCTTGGGTGTCGTCTTCAGTTGAGGTTTGTGCAGGGGGTGAGTTTTGGGGAGTTGTTGGAGGGTGTGGCGTTTCTGTGCAGAAGTTGATGTTACCCTGTTCTAAAAAATTATAATTGAGGAAATTAGAATTGTGAGAAACTTGATATCTCTCCATTGTGGAGCGCAAATTTGATTTCATTACATCTTCATCTAATATTTCTGACAGAGTTTGCCATAACTTTGAGGCAATATTTCTGACATGGCGTTCAGTACAATGAACCTCTTTAGAAATTTCGGAGTATCTTTTACCTTGCCACGTTCCCCGTACTACTGCCTGTTGCCGATCGTCTAGGTGTTTGCCCGTCTTAGTGAACACCAAGCCATCGGCCAACCTTAAGAGTTCTTGAACATCCATTTATTGGGTAGGTGTAGGAAGTTTTATCTATTGTATCAGACTTTTTCTGACTTTTTCTGACTTAGGAGGGCAAAATGTGACTTTTAACGGCTAGCTAATTTTCTCAACTACTGGCCAATTGTGACATTCTCCTACTGGACAATACATAAAAATTAAAGTTAAACTTTTTAATGAGGGGCATCAAAGCAAAAACTTGCTTAAAATGTGGTTGCGTCAGTGAGAAAAGAAGTAAATAAAAAGGCTCAAAAATTAGTTTTTCCCTTAGTTTTGGCATGGTAGGAGTGCCGGTGTTAATCCGCCTGGGTTTGCTTTTTTATCAACCAGCTTTTTTAAGAATTGCAAGACGTTTTGGGGCTTTTCGCCTCGTGAAATGTTCGTATAAGTTTGGTAATTTCCAACAGGATAAAAATTATGTCTAGTGCATTATCCCTACCGCAAGCTAATTTAAAAATGGCTCTCTGGCAAGTCGATGCTGATGCAATGAGTAGCAGCGACTTGTATGTGTGGTTAAATGATATCGGCTTGCCGCATGAAGTCTCGATGCGGCTGCATGAACTTGCCACATACACGAAAAAAGCTGCTAACAAAGTTTTACTTATCGGCAAAATTCTCCTGATTAAAATTATAGAATTTGTCAAAGCGCATCCCAATTTAGTTATAGGGGTTGCTGTTGGTGTCGCTGTAAGAATTTTGGCAAGTTCGATACCATTTGTCGGCCCGTTATTAGAACCTTTGGCAACAGCACTGGGTATCCCAATTGGTGCAATAGCAGGCCACAGACTCGATCGAGGCAAAGAGGTGTCTGATGGAATTCTTGGAATTGTTCAAGAGATTATTGAGATTGCCAAAGATTTTTTTCAATTACTGATAGACGTTTTCAATACAATTTTCCGCAACGTCATCACTGCTTAACTCCCCAAATTAGCAAAAAGATTGAGGTTTAATATGTCGGCCAATAAAACGCCAACCAAAGAGCAAATTCTGAAGGCAATTGAGCAACTGGAAAAAAACCCACACGATAAATTAGGGATTTTAGCAGAGATTGGCATTGGTGTAGTGGGGGCTGTCAGTGCCGGTGCGGCTGAATGAGTTCCTGCCAGATACCCAACAGATCGGGCGAGGAGTGATTGTTGGTCAGGCGGGTTGGGAGCAGCTGTTGGAGGATAACAAGAGGGACTTTGCCGCGGACTTTGTCGCGCGGGCGCGCTTTACTGAGGCGCATCCGACAACATTGACTCCTACAGAGTTTGTTGACCGGCTTTTCGCAAACGCGGGAGTGACACCCTCGCCCGGTGAGAGGCAGACGGCGATTGATGAATTCGCCGGCGCGGCGACCAGTTCAGATGCAGCAGCGCGAGCCAGAGTCCTGCGGAGCATCGCCGAACATCCGGCCCTGGCCCAAGCCGGGTTTAACAGGGCATTTGTGCTCATGCAGTATTTCGGCTACTTGAGAAGGAACCCAAACGACGCGCCGGAGAGCACATTGGATTTTCAAGGTTTCAATTTCTGGCTGGGTAAACTCAATCAATTTAACGGAAATTTCTTAGATGCCGACATGGTTAAGGCTTTCCTTGTCTCAGGCGAATATAAACGTCGATTTGGCCCATGATTGTGTTA
>JAICRN010000160.1 GCA_025937335.1 Microcoleus sp. TY_ISSM_2_bin.22 | reverse complement strand
GAAAATAGAAATGGGGCAGTCTATTCTTACCATGCTCTTTGCGCTCATCCTCGGCTACGCTGTTAACTCCAGCGTCAAAATAGTCAGCGGTGGCGACGAAGCTTTAGTGGAACGTTTGGGTCAATACAAGCGCACTCTAAAGCCAGGATTCCACTTTATCAGTCCCCTGGTCGAAAAAGTCGTCTGCGTGGACACAAGCCGTGAAAGAGTTTTAGACATTAAACCTCAGTCAGCAATCACGGGAGATAATGTGGCTCTAGAAGTCGATGCCGTTGTGTATTGGCGGGTTGTGAATTTACAGAAAGCTTATTATGGAATCGATCAAATTGAAAATGCGATCGCCAACTTAGTTTTAACGACGTTTCGCGCTGAAATTGCTCGATTGCCAATGCAAGACATCTTGGCTTCCCGAGATGACATGAATAAAAAGTTACTCAAGAAGTTGGACGAAGCTACTGAAACTTGGGGCGTCAAAGTAATTCGCGTAGAAATTCAAAGCATTACACCTCCGAAAAGGGTGCAAGAAGCTATGGAATTGGAGCGCGCCACTAAGAGCGAGTGGCAAGCAATGGTCAATAAGGCGATCGGCACTAAGGAGTACATGAGGCTCTTAGTGGAAGCTTTAGACTCTCATCCCAATAGCAAGCAAGTTTTGAATTACTTAGTAACCGAAAAATACTTAGAGGCTCAACAAAAACTCGGCGAGAGCGACAATGCCAAAATTCTGTTTATGGACCCGAAAAATATGTCAGAAGCTCTTAACAATTTGATGGATTCTATGCCTGATATAGACCCGCAGCCTCAGGGCGGAGAACTCCAACAAACCGAACAATCAACGACTCAAGATTGATTTCTGAAGATAGCGTCGGCAACCAGACAAACATCGTGCATTTCTCTGACATCGTGAACTCGCAAGATATCTGCTAAATTTGCGATCGCACCTGTACAAGCCGCCGCTGTCCCCCAAATTCTTTGTTTGGCTTCTGGCTGATTCAAAATGTGACCGATGAAGCTTTTTCGCGAGACTCCGACTAAAATCGGACAGTTTAAAACACCGAACTTTGGCAACTCTCGCAGAATTTCTAAGTTTTGATTGTAAGTCTTGGCAAAGCCTATACCGGGGTCGATAATTATTTGAGATTTGTCAATCCCCGCAGCAACTGCCGCCACAATTCTACTCTCTAAAAATTCCCTAATTTCACCAATTAAATCGCTATAATCTGTGAGTTTTTGCATCGTCTCGGGAGTTCCCCGAATGTGCATCAAAATTATTGGCACTTTTAACTTAGCAACGGTTGACAGCATTTTCGAGTCAAAAGTTGCTCCGGAAATATCGTTAATTATATCAGCTCCCGCCTCTACCGCAGCTTTCGCAACCTGCGCTCTGGTAGTATCGACCGAAATAGGAACTGAGTCAAAAATATCGGCTTTTTGCCGCAGTATTTGTACGAGAGGTATAACGCGATCGATCTCCTCTGCTAAGGATATTTCCGCTGCACCGGGTCGAGTCGATTGACCGCCAATATCAATAATATCTACCCCCGATTTTACCATGTTTTCCGCTTGCGCTAAAGCAGATTCTATGGTATTGAAATCTCCGCCGTCGCTAAAACTGTCAGGGGTAACATTCAAAACGCCCATTAAATAAGTGCGTTTTCCCCACTCAAAAACTTTATTTCTAATGGTAATTTTTTCTGGGTTATTTGTCATGGCGATCGTGGGATTTGATATCTGACTGGACGCACGGGTAGCCAGAAACCGGGTTTTTTCACGACAATATTTCGTTGCCACCCACAGATTCTGTAAAAAACCCGGTTTCTTTGAGTCTTAATGCGTCCAGGACTGTTCAACCAAAACTTAACCAGCTAAAAACAGTGTCAACTGTCAATTATAATTCAATTTTATCAATTATTGGCAACAGAGCTGCACCTTTGTACAGTTCTACTTTTTGTCCGGAAAATACCGCCAAAATACTCTCTTCTTCTGGATCTAGTAACCACCCTAACTCAGTGCCGTGTCGCTAACAGTGGAGCAAGTTACTCAGCACTTTTGTTTGACTTTGGTTTGGAGAGATAATTTCTATCGACCAGTCGGGATTAATATCAAAGCGGTTAGCAATTCTACCAGACGGCAAAAAAGGAATTCTTTCCCATCGGAATACTGCTAAATCTGGCACGATTGATGCGCCGCCAAAAGTACAGCGCAACTCGGGAAAAGCATTGGCAATTTTCCGAGTTTTCGCTACTTGATTGATAGTCTTGCAGAGCTCACCTTGAAGTACGCTGTGTTCACCTTGAGGCATGGGCTTCTGAATGATTTTTCCCTCAAGAAATTCAGAGGCCGGTTCAGTTTCAGGAAGTTTGAGGAACTCGTCTAAGCCGGGTTTTGGTTTAACGATCGCAGTCATAGGTTAATTCTCCCGATCGGAGAAACACTGAACGGCACATCACAATTGTACGCGATAGCTGTTGAATTCCCGCTGCCCTTGTTCCACTTACCAATTAGCAATTACCAATTAGCAATTACCAATTACTGATAATTGACAATTCGACCAAAACTCGCAGCTTCCAAACTCGCACCGCCTACCAAAACGCCGTCAATCTCAGGCATCGCCATAACTTCATCAATATTCTCCGGTTTAACAGAGCCGCCGTACTGAATTGGCACGCCAGGATTAGTCAATTTACTGCGAATCAAACCAATAACTCGGTTAGCTTCCTTACTTTCGCAAGTATCGCCAGTGCCTATCGCCCAAATAGGCTCGTAAGCAATGACTAACTTTTCTTGGTCAACATCAACCAAATCTTTTGCCAACTGAGAAAAAATGTGAGCTTCAGTTTCGCCTGCATCTCGCTGCTGCTTGGTTTCCCCAACGCACAGAATCGGAATTAAACCGTATTTCTGAGCAGCTTTCAGCCGCAAATTTACGGTTTCGTCAGTTTCCCCAAAATATTGGCGTCGCTCGCTGTGGCCGATAACGACGTAAAGGACACCAAGTTCACTCAGCATTGGCCCGGAAATTTCCCCAGTAAAAGCTCCCGACTCTTGCCAGTGAACATTCTGAGCACCGAGTCTGATCCGGCTGCCGTGCAAATTTTTCGACAGGACAGCCAAGGAAGTGAAGGGAACGCAAAGCACGACTTCCCGTTCCTCTGGGGTTTCCGTCAGGCAAGACATGAATCCTTGAAGAAACTCTAGGGATTCTGCCCTAGTTTTGTACATTTTCCAGTTGCCAGCTATAACTATTTTGCGCACTATTTCTTGAATTCCTTGTCCTTACAACGCAATTTATAGTCTAAAGCTTTAGCGTACATTTCGATCCTTCATTGCCCAAACTCGATGCGAGCTTGCTCAACTAAGTCAACTGTGACGACTTCGGTTTCGGCTTCGCGGGCCAACTGCTCGATGCGGACGCGAGCTTGTCCCCGGACAAAATAGGGAATATTTTTTAGCTTAGCCTTGGCTTCAGCCGTCCATTTTAAATCATCTGAGAATTCGGAATCTGGCATGGCGTATCGGTCGATCGACTGCAAGCGGGTAGTTCTTTACTTTGAAAAACATCTCTCCGATCGTTGAATCTACCATGTTAAGGAACGATCGGCGCGATCGAGTTCCCGTTTGCAGCAGCCCTCCGCAAAGCCGATTTGCAGCTACGAGTTGCTCCGCGCGCACCCTAACACCCAAGTGAGTCGAATCGTGACTGATATCAAGTCCGGGTTATAAACCCCCTGGATGAGACTAGGCGGTTGAAACCGATCCTACACACACTTTCGTCCGTCTTCGCCGACTCAAGAATAAAAGCGGGTATTAAAGCCGGACTTGGTATGAGCCCTCTTTTGTCACTTCGGCAACACTATAAAGCTAGGCAGCAACTAAATCTATAACTACTCTCTTCCTTAAAAAAAATCCGAAAATCATTCATATAATAGATGAATTTTTACCCTCCTCGTCGCTTCCCAAAACTTTATAACACTTCTAACCAGAGTCTAATTTAACCATAACCAATTGAGAATTAAATAATCGTAATTGCTGGTTTACGGTATGCTTAAACTTTTCTATGAAATTACAAAACTCCCCCTCAAGCAGGCTTATAGCTATTGTGAAATCTTGAATTTCTACCTGCATTCAGCCAAGCCCGATTTACAGATACAATTGAGGATGACATTTTTTTATTAGCCCATGTACTGTTGAGATACCTAATCAGTAGCTTTTGCTGTTTTTGAGGTTTCCAGCTTCATCCGATCGCCCCTGCTGCTGCGATCGTTTGTCAAAGCTCGCTCGGCGTTGTAAAAAATGTTTGACGCACCCAAAAATAATTAGATACATACAAAAATTAGCGCGAGTTACCCGACTTTCTTTATCCGAAAAAAAGCCAACCCAAATTCGTCATATCTTAGATTCTATGAGGAGTTTTATAAGCTGTTCTACATTTAAATTGTCTGTTAAAAAACAATCAAATTCTTGTGGGTGGGCGTCCCGCCCGCCCTCAACATACAATTTAAATGCGCGACAGCTTAACGCTTAAAAAATGGTTAATAAACTCTTTGATAAATGATTTTCTGATTTTTTTTATCCGCCAGTAGCTACAGATTTGGTTGCTGTCTAGTCTTTTAGTCTCCCGAAGTGAGAAAAGAGGTACCATATGTGAGCAGGTTGAACCGATCGGAAAGACTATTGCTGAAACAAGCGAGAAACTTTAAGTAGAGTGTGGGTGTTGGTTACAGAAACCCGACGGTGCGTCGGATTTTGTTGCGGAAGCTCAGCTTGTGTATCATTTATGACATATTTACCAAATCTTTACTTTTGCATCCTAAATCTTAAAATATGTCAGCGTAATTTGTATCATTTATGACATATTTACCAAATTTTTACTTTTGCATCCTAATCTTAAAATATGTCAGCCTAAAATGTTGGCAGAAATTTAAGATACACCATGCACGATGACGTATGTATCAATCATTAGAACAGTCAGCCATTTCGACTACCCCATCTGGCGAACAGCCCTCTCTCATTCTCATTGTGGATGACGATCCCTTGATGCGTTTGCAACTTCGACTGTATTTACAGAAGGAAAAATACCGAGTGGCGGAAGCTAGTGATGGGTTGACAGGGCTAGCAGCTTATGAGGAAGTACATCCAGACCTGATCCTGCTAGATGCAGTGATGCCCACTATGGATGGTTTTGCTTGTTGTCAAAAATTATCTGAAGTGCCTGAGAGCGATCGCCCACCTATTTTGATGATTACCAGCTTGGAAGACAAAGAATCTGTCGATCGAGCGTTTGCAGCGGGAGCCGCTGACTATATCACTAAGCCGATTCACTGGGCTGTTCTGGGACAGAGAGTGCGACGCTTGATTCAGCAATTCCACCTACAACAGCAACAAACCATACTTTACAAGCAGCTAGAAGCCGCCAATCGACAATTAAAATACCTAGCGTCAATTGACGGTTTGACTCAGATTGCCAATCGCCGTCAGTTTGACCAACAGCTAGAGGAGGAGTGGCGACGCATGACCAGGCAGCAAGCTCCTTTGTCACTGATTTTGTGTGATATCGATTTCTTCAAGCATTACAACGATACTTATGGACATCAAGCAGGGGATGTATGTTTACAGCAAGTTGCCGCAGCTCTCAATCGCAGTATTAATCGAGCGGGAGATTTAGTAGCACGTTATGGAGGTGAAGAATTTGTAGTGATTTTATCCGACACAGAGCTTGAGGGAGCTGTCCACATCGTTAAGCAAATGCAGGCTGTCATCCAAGCTTTAGCAATAGTCCATAAGAGTTCTCCGCATCATTGCATTACGCTCAGCTTTGGTATTACCAGTGTGATTCCTACCCTAGAGAGCCTGCCAGAAACTTTAATTACTGCTGCCGATGCAGCACTTTATCAAGCCAAAGACCAAGGTCGCAATACTTTTTGTACCAAAATTAATACATTTAATGAATTCTACCCTTAAAGAAGAAGAAGAATAACAACTAGGCAGATCGTGATTGGGAATGATTCCTTATTAAAAGTTGAGCGAGAGATCGAGTCGTGAACGAGCAAGCCTTGATTGCTGATTAAAACCATGAATACTGCGTTGTACGAGCTTCATAGAAACTTTCAGGTAGAGAATCAGAGCTGCTCTACGACGCTTTTTTTATCGAAATCAGGTCATATTCAGGAACTAGGAATTATAGAAGTTTACGGGAGGGGCTAACTCAATGCGTCGTAATAAAAAATGGTTAGGTGCGATCGCCCTTCTCACTGGTGCGGGTTTTCTGGGCAACTATTTCAGTTTGCCTCTTTTCTTTGGGGTTGATTTCCTCTTTGGCAGTATTGCAATACTGATTATTGCTTACTACTTCGGCTGGGGTTGGGGAGGTTTGACCAGTCTAATAGCAGGCAGCTACACTTATATCCTTTGGAATCATCCATACGCCACAATTATTTTGGTAATAGAGGCTCTATTTGTAGGGTTTCTTTGCAAGCGCAAACATCCGAACCTCCTTTTATTTGATGGGCTTTACTGGTTCTTAATTGGAATGCCTCTCGTTTGGCTTTTCTACGGTCAAATGATCCACATGGAGGCGGCTCAAGTCCTGCTAGTTACGTGCAAACAAGCAGTCAACGGCATTTTTAATGCCTTAGTTGCCAGCTTTATCATTGTTTATGCACCCGTTGACAAACAGGTTGGTCGTTCAAAGAATAGCCATGCCCTCTCATTAAAACAAACTATTTTTCATCTGTTGGTTGCTTTTGTCTTTATTCCAGGACTGCTCCTATTAGTTATTGATGGTAGATACTGGGTCGCTCAAATTCAGACGAATGTGCAAACTGAGTTACAAACAAACGGGAAAAATCTCAGTAGCGATGTATCTAGATGGTATCAGCGACATCTATTAGCTTTGAATACATTAGCTGAAAAAATACTCATTCCTGAATCCACTACTGCCGATCGAGCAATTCAATCATCCGAGCAACTGCAACAAGACATTAGCCCGATCGCTCAGTGGTTTCCCGATTTCGACAAGATTTATGTGACCGATTCATCTGGAAGAATTTTAGCTGCCTCTTCTTCTTTAAATCAAACCCGTCGGCAGTTGATTGAACAAAGCACCGAACATAAATCTCTAATGACCCTGGCTCAAAAGCGGTTGAAACCTTGGATGACTCCTATCCAAACAGATTTATTAATTGATGAACCTCATGTAGGGTTGAATGTTCCCCTGCAAGTTCAAGGTAATTTCCTTGGTCTGATCCGCGCTTCATTAGAATTGAGCAAGATCCAAGCTCTATACATTTTCCAGAGAAACAGTCAGCAACTACGCATTACATTGCTAGATCAAAACAACCTAGTCATTGGGAGCAATCAATCCGACCCAAAGCTTTTGGACACTGTTCAGCAGTCAAAAAATGGCAGCACTCGCACCTTAGAGGGAACCTTGCAGCAGTGGGTTCCTAGCAAGGGCAACTATCCGATGATCCGTTGGAAAAACTCTCTATATATACAGGAATTTACAATTACCCCTGAGCTAAACTGGAGATTACGCTTAGAAATTCCAGCAGCTCCCTATGTAGAAAATTTACAAAATCGCTACAGGATAGATCTGATTATTCTTCTCGTCATCACAATGTTGGCATTTTTGTTGGCAACAGTGGTTAGCGAACGACTGGTAAAGCCGTTATCCTTTTTAGCTCTTGCGACTACTGACTTACCCAACAAGCTTTCAGAAGAAACCTTTGAATGGAAACATAGTTCTGTTACTGAAATCAATGAGCTTGCTAGAAATTTTCAATTGATGGCGATCGCGCTCAATCAAAAGTTTAGGGAGATTAAACACGCCAACGCTACATTAGAACAGCGGGTTCAAGAACGAACGCAAAAATTATCCATAATCAATCGATCTCTGAAAGCTGAACTAAGAACAAGAGAGGCGGCAATACGAGCTTTATATGAAGTCACTGCTACCCAAAATCTCAATTTTGAACAGCGCATCCAAGCGTTGATTGACATGGGATGTCAGACGTTTGGGCTTGAATGTGGCATCTTGGCTCGCGTGCAAGATAATCGTTATGAGGTGATGGTGGCGCGATCGCCCGATCGAGTCTTGAAACCAGGTGATGTCTTTGATATTAATCAAACTTTGTGCTGTGAAACTTTGGACACAGATGAACCCCTAACCATCCAACATACAGGCACCTCAAAATCGCGTTGCCATCCTGCCGATCGTACCCTTGGCATGGAAGCTTATATTGGGACACGAGTTTTAGTTGCAGGCCAAGTCTACAGTACCCTTAGCTTTTCTAGTAAATCTCCCCGTGCACAGAGGTTTAAATCTGCCCATGTGGAATTACTGAAACTGATGGCTCAGTGGATTGGTAGTGAAATCGAACGGCATCAAGCAGAAGCAGCCTTGCAAGCTAGCGAACAACGGTGGCAACTCGCCCTGCGCGGCAGTAACGATGGGGTATGGGATTGGAATGCCAAAACCAATGAAGTATTTTTCTCGGCTCGCTGGAAAGAAATGTTGGGCTACGAAGAACATGAAATCGCCAACCACCTGGACGAATGGAGCAAGCGAGTGCATCCCGATGATATCGGGTGGGTGAGGCAAGCGATTCGAGACCACTTTGATGGCAAGACACCCTTTTACATTACAGAACATCGAGTGCTTTGCAAGAATGGCAGCTACAAATGGATTTTAGATCGCGGGCAAGCCCTTTGGGATGAAGCGGGTACAGTTATCCGGATGACGGGTTCTCACAGCGATATTACCAAGCGCAAACAGTTAGAGCAGGAAATTCATGCCAGAGAGCAATTATTGAATGCTTTCTTTAACGGAGCTTCCCTGGCGGGAGTAGGGCTTTGCATTCACGATCGACAGTTTCGATTTTTACAAATCAATGAGGCACTGGCTGCAATCAATGGTCAGTCCGTGGAGGCTCATTTAGGCAAGACCACCGATGATATTTTGGGGGAACTTGCTCCTGGCATGAATGCACTGTTACAACAGGTTTTAACGACTGCACAACCTTCCATCAACTTGGAAGTGAGTGGAAAGGTAGCAAGCCAAACGAATATCAAGCGCCACTGGTTAGCTTCTCACTTCCCCATTTTCAAGGATACAGACCAGCCTGTAGCGGTGGGTTGCATTCTGATTGAAATTAGCTCTCGCAAACGAGCCGAAGCGGAACTGCAACAAATGAGTGCGGCGCTAGAAAATGCCGTGGCAGGCATTTCTCGACTCGATACTCAAGGACGCTATATCTTCGTTAACGGCACTTATGCCGCCATCAGCGGATATCAGCCGGAGGAAATGCTAGGGATGGACTGGCAAAGAACGGTTCATCCTGAAGATATTGAGAAAATGGTGGCTGCTTATCAGCAGATGTTGAGAGATGGCAGAGTCGAAGTGGAAGCTAGGGGGATGGGAAAACATGGCTCCAGCTTCTACAAACAACTGGTGATGGTCTCTGCTTACGACGAGCAAAATGTCTTTGTGGGGCATCACTGCTTCATGAAAGATATTACCGATCGCAAG
>JAICRN010000669.1 GCA_025937335.1 Microcoleus sp. TY_ISSM_2_bin.22 | reverse complement strand
GACCCCACGGATAAATTCGGGGGCTTGAGGATTTTAGATTTGAGATTTTGGATTGATTCGACGGATAAATCACGTGGCGGGTACTACCTTTGAAGTTCTTGGTCATTTTCGCTCTATGCAGCGGGAGTTGCCCCTCAAACACCGATCGAACGCAAGACTGCCATGAAAAAAGTAAATTGGTTGATCGAACAAAATATTTACGATCGCGAATCTGAATTTTTAGCAGAATTGCAGAAACAAGGATACATTTACAAACAAACTAAATATATAAATTTTTGCCCACAAGCAGCTCATCAATATTTTTCCCCTGATGATTGTGTTTTATTCATGGGAACCTTAAATTTAGGTCGGGATATCTTAAGAACTCCGTGGATTCCGGGCGCTTATATGGACGAAAAGCATCTCCGTTGTTCCAGTTACTACACTTACTTCGGTCAATACTTGTTAAATAACAAATATTTTCTTCTTTCTTTGGGCGAATTGGTCAGAAGAAAGACAGAAATTCTGGAATACTTCAAATCCGATGGAGATTTGTTTGTACGACCTGACAGCAATATGAAGTCATTTCGAGCCGGGGTTTTTAACCTGAATATTTTAAATACGATGGAATCTCTGGGAAGCGAATTAAAAAGAGATGAAACTACTTTTGTATTAGTCAGCGGCAAACGACCGATTGCGAAAGAATGGAGATTTTTTGTTTATAAAAATCACATTATTACTGGTTCTCTCTATTTAGTCGGAGAAGAAAGAGTTGATGAAACGATCGGCGGAGGATATCTAGAAAACTATCTTAGCGAAGTTCTCAAACAAGTGAGCTGGTATCCAGAATCTGTCTACACGATCGATATCTGCGAGTCTGATGGAGAGCTTTATGTCTTGGAACTTGGTTCTTTTAGCTGTGCTGGAGAATATGCTTGTGATTTGAGTGCGATCGTCGAATTTGGTGCAAAAGCAGCTTGGGAAGATTATGAAGCTGTTAATCAATTTTAGATTACCCAGATCCCAGACTTCTTTAAGAAGTCTGGGATCTAACAGCAGGTGTCATCCATGTAATCTGACGCTCAGGAAATAGCTTGAGATTCCTGATAGCTAGGGAAATCGATATAACCTTCAGGCCCAAAAGAATACCAGACGCCCACTTCTGCCGGCGGATTGAGCGGCCAACCATTAGTAAAACGCTCTACCAAATCGGGATTGCTGATAAAATCTCGACCAAAAGCAATTAAATCAGCAACTTTGCTGCTCAGGGCCGTTTCAGCCTGTTCTTGAGTATATCCGCAGTTGCCGACCAGCGGCCCTGCAAACACATCGCGAAAGTCACCTATCATCATCGGCTTTCCCAATTCGTGAAAGCCAAAAGCCAGACCGTCCACCAAGTGAAGGTAAGCTAAATCATAGGCATTTAACTGCCCCGCGAAATACAGAAAATCTTCCCGATAAGTGGGAGAACCCATATCATTGAAAACACCATTGGGAGAAAGTCTAACTCCCACTCTGTTTGCCGGAAATACTGTGATAATCGCTTCGACAATCTCCTTAAGAAAACGGTAGCGATTTTCGACTGCGCCACCATAGGAATCAGTGCGGTGATTGGTTCTGGTTTGCAGGAACGTGTCAATGAGATAGCCGTTTGCCGCGTGAATTTCTACACCGTCAAAACCTGCCATTTTTGCCCGTTCCGCCGCCTTGCGATAATCTTCTACAACCAGCGAGATTTCATCGGTTTCTAGAGCGCGGGGAGTTTCGTAGGGTTGTTTGCCTAGAGGGGTATGAATGCTTTCTCCGTTTATTTTGATGGCAGACGCTGCAACTGGCAATTGATTGTTTTCATGAAAACTGCTGTGGGAAGCCCGTCCGCAGTGCCAAAGCTGCATGAAAATCGGCGTTTCGCGGGCATGAACCGCAGTTACAATTTGTTTCCAAGCTTCGCTTTGCTCGTCTGAATAAATACCGGGCGTATTGAGCCAACCATTAGCTTGAGTAGAAATCACTGTGGCTTCTGTAATGATTAAACCAGCGGAGGCTCGTTGAGTGTAATACTCTGCCATCAAGGCGTTGGGCATCCGCGCTTCACCGGCTCTGGATCTTGTCAGGGGTGCCATGACTACCCGGTTTTTTAAGGATAAATCTCCGAGTTTGAAGGAACTGAGCAGCAGTGGAGAAGTGGTTTGAGCAGTCATAATTTTGAGGCTTGTCAACTAAAAAATCAGGAAAATCACATAACAGTTAACTGTTAGCTGTTAACTGTTAACATAATTAAGGTGATATCTCCCGCACCGATTGTCGGGGTATGAGTTTAATATAACTTGAATCGATCGCGCCCAATGCTAACGGCATGAAATATTGCCTTATCAATTAACGCTTGCTACCCGATCGCCCTTAGTTCAAAATGGTGTTTCTGCCTTTAGGTATAGCGTTTCTCCCAACTGCGGATGATTAAAGGAAAGTTCCCGCGCGTGCAAGTGTAGCCGGTTCGCAGCAGCCCGACATCCGTAAAGTCGATCGCCCAAAATCGGTATCCCCAACCCTCGAACATCCGCTGCATGAACCCTCAATTGATGCGTGCGTCCCGTCAGCGGCAAAAACTCGACGCGATCGCAATTTCCCTCCCTCGCCATTACCTGAAAGCGAGTAACACTGGGTTTTCCGCACTCCCAATTGACTTGCTGGTAAGGGCGATTTTCTGGATCGCCCCAAAGTGGGAGTTCGATCGTCCCCGCATCAATTTTTACAGTACCCGAAAGCACCGCTTCATAAACTTTGTGAACCTGCTTTTTGGCAAATTGCTGCCTGAGTTGACTGCTAGTTTCTTTGTCCCGCGCCAATAGCAAAATCCCAGATGTTTCCCCATCTAAACGATGCACGACTGTCAAATTTAAACTATCCGGTAACAAGTTACGCAAACGACTGAAAACACTATCTTGATTTTCCAGATAACGACCTGGAACTGACAGCAAGCCAGAGGGTTTATTGACCGCAATCAACCATTTGTCTTCATAAATAATCGGTAGCATTTGGGTAACGGGCAAGATGCCCGTTCCACAATCAATATGATGATTTGTGGGGTGGGCTTCTAGCCCGCCGGCAACGGGCAAGATGCCCGTTCCACAAGAAGTATGATGATTTGTGGGGTGGGCTTCT
>JAICRN010000475.1 GCA_025937335.1 Microcoleus sp. TY_ISSM_2_bin.22 | reverse complement strand
ATGCTGTGGATAAATTTATGCAGTTCAAATTTAAAATAGTTACTCTGAATTTTAGAAGGTAGGCTTTTAAGAATTGATACAGTATTATTGGGCATTTTTATAACAGGGAATCGAGAATGGTTGATACAAAAATCAGCGGGTTCTATTTGTATGTTCTGAGCAATATCTTGTAAAGTATGTGATAATGACATGATAATTATTCCTAATACAATTTTTATCAAGTTCAGCTATTATAAAATTTAATATTTTTAAATTGAGAGAAACTTTTCTGGTCGGCATAGGAGTTGTGTAGCAATATAAAAATAAAGTTCTTGATGACTTAAAGAAATTTCCGGCTGAATTTGAAATCCTGCTAGTACTTGATAAATCAAACCCAGTCCAGCAAATTGAATAACCCGCTTGAGAAATTCTGGATAATCTTCTAAAACTTTTGGGTAAGTATTGATATAAGCTTTGGTCATGGCTACAATTGAAGGACGAACGACTTCTAGAGGGATTGTGGCTAGCTGTATAGATTTTTTGATTTCAATAGCAGGATGCACAATCATACTGTCGATCCACAACAGAAAATAGCCAAGAATTGCTTTTCCTAGATCGCAAGCGGGATCGCCCCAACTATATGCTTCCCAATCAATAAGCTTAATTAGGCTTTGATCGGAATCCGGAGTTTCTGTTACTATCTTTTCCCAATGCTGGGGTACGAAAATCTTATGAAATTGAATATTATTGTGTGTTAAACAGCAGTGGCGATGATTCAACACCAGTTCTGTAACTACTTCCCTCACAGCTTCAGATTGTTGAAAAATACCAAGAAATCTCCAAGAAAGCGCTTGAGTCTTATTTAAACTCTCAGGTTCTATTCGGCTGATAAGATAGTCAGAAAGATAATCGGGATAAGGAAGTTGGTAGTTAAGTTTACCTTCTTCCAGTTCAGTCAGAAAAGTGTAGCACTCCTGAGAACTCATCGTCTGTGAATGTAGCTTTGCTAAAGTCGTTCCCACCAATTCTGCAAGCGCACTGGGGAAAGTTACCTGATTTTTATAATAACTTTGTAAGGCAATATAATTATTTGGACATTTGTATATTATTATCGAACTGCTATCATCAAAATGCAGGACTTCTGGAATTAATGATGAGACGTAATCTAAATCTTTGTGAGACTGCAAAAAATTATAAAAATGCCACTCTTTGGAAATCCTAACATCGTTAGAAAGTTTACTAAAATGAGGTAGCTGCTTAACAAATAGCTTGCCCGGATTTTGGGGAAACTCGATTACCCAATTAAAATTACTGCTATTAACGCCAACTTTCAGATAGTCTAAGTCGTCTTTTTGGCATATAGCAGCATCAATTAAGTAATCAAATAGGTTTTTATAGTTGAGTTTGATAGCCACAACAGATACTTTTTCTAGACGAGTGTGTTTTCATACCCGATAAATTTAATAAATAAACCACAGAATAGGTATTAGAGAGTGGTTATTATTCCACTCTCTATTTAACTAGGCAAATTGGTTTTAGGTGCCAAGCATTAGGCTTTGAGCAGGCAATTAAAGCTACTAGCAAATCAATAAGCTTAAGGTGCTACCCTGATCGCCAAGACTTGCCTCTACTTTATTTCCAGCTGCATCTACTCCTACCTTTACGCCTCCTCCTACTATTTGAACCAATTCACTATCGGTCAGTTCATTCAAGAAGCTTTCAGAATCGGCAAACAAGTCTGTTCCGGCGACTGTGATGTCATTATTTTCGTCATTATTTTTGGGATTAATCATTTGAGTTTCCTTTCAATGTGGGTTTGATTTGTACTCTAGCATACAGTATTCTCCAGTAGGAAGTTCTTCTGCCATAAGAGCTAATCTTCATCAAAACTTCATCTGCGTATGTATATCAAAAGAATTAGCATTCAGCTATGTATAAATTTTAAGAACTGAGAACTTAAGTACGGATATAGTCACGAAAAGCTTTTTTGTGATGAGCGGGGGAGTATACTTTATGACTTTTTGATTCCCCGAAATAAGTATAGAGCGGGTATCGACCCACCCTATATTGATTCAGACCAAATTAACGTTATGTGACAAATGTCAAGTTTTGAACAGGAAATTGACTTAACCACACAATAGTAGGCTAAGGTTGCTTGGGGCAGGTGCAGGCCCACAAGCCTTTCCTGGTTTACGTCCACCTGTTACCTGCTGTAATTCATCATCGGTCAGTTCATTCAAGAAGCTTTCGGAATCGGCAAAAAAGTCAGTTCCGGCGATTGTTACGTCATTATTTTCGTCGTTATTTTTGGGATTAATCATTTGAGTTCCCTTTCAATGTTTGTTTGATTTCTACTCTAGCATCCAGTATTCTCCCGTAGGAAGTTCTTCTGCCATAAGAGCTAATTTTCATCAAAACTTCATCTGCGTAATTCTCCAGTAGCAAGTTCTTCATCAAAACTTGATCTGCGTATATATATCAAAAGAATTAGCATTTAGGTAGGAACGCAGCAATTCAACTCCCACAAGTGAGAATTGCTTGAGGATAGCGGTCATCCGCGCCTCTGGGGAGTCATCGATAGAGTGCCAAGCCTCCAGCAAGCCATTGGCAACTATTTGGCAGCGGTTCATCCCAAAGCTTTCTTGGTCTGCAAATTTACGGTTTGGTTCCTCTGCTAGACCAACGCCTGGTGCCAGGAACTTGGTGAATAGGGGGACATCTGCGTTAAAGTGCGCTTTTGTTTCTGCATAAACACTCTCAAGAACCTGCCGGACGGCTTCATAGTTACTCTTCTCGAAATAGAGTACGCCTGAGTCATAGCGCTGATAGTCATCTGGATTGTATAGCGTCTTAAAATGAAAGGGAATCGAGATGTTGTTTAACTGCTGGGTCAGACTGTCCATGACCGCTACAGCACCTTCTGGGTTGAAATTGAAGTAAATTCGCACGATTTCTGGCTGGCGGTCTGGATGACTATCACTCCGCAGTCCGGCATTGCCAACTGCCACGTAGAACCCGTTCTGCACTAAATTACGAGGCATTCGGATCGCTACCAACTCACCGACAGCAGGGTTTTCGGCGAGTTGCAGATGCTTCTCAGGCTTAATGTGTAAAGTCAAACCGCCCTTATTCACAGCAAGAGTACCGTCGCTTTCTTGCCTCACCACATACCAACCTCGATCGAAATAGCCAGTGCCCCCATTGCAGGAGTGCAATTGTTCGTAAAATGCTATGTCTACTCCTAAGCGGGTGTTGTTTTCTAAATCTTGGTGCAGTGCCAGACTATCTGAATCGGCGTCTGGTGCGAAAAGCGATCGCATAGAGCCATTGTAATAGATACCGTAGAGAAAACTTCGCAGTTGCAGGCTCAAATACTTATTCTGAATATCCGCAGGCATTCGCTGGAAGCGGACGACCACTTCATCTGGTAATTCCAAAGGTTTGTAATTTGGATGGCTAATACAGAAGTTGGAGTGGATTTGCACATTGTTAACAATGTCTTGCAAAGTATCCAGTAGCTGTTGTGAAGCAGAATCTGGCTGTTGAGTTTGTAAAAAATTTTCTAGTTGCATGATAGTTTTGTCGGGGATAAAAATTAATAGCGGCAGCAGGTTTAAAATTGAGTTAATTCTGTAGCTGCGGTTCCGAAAACAGTCGCCAAGGATTGTTCCGGACGACATAACAAACTCTTGGCAACTTGAAGCATACAAATTCCCTGATTGCTAAAAGATTTTTGGTACTGAATCATTGCTTGAATCTGTTGAATTAAGGCTAAACCAGCAAATTGCACGACTCGCAGCAAGAAATCGGGGCGATGCTCTAAAATCTCCGGGAAGTTATTGAAATAAGCTTTTGTCAGAGCAGCAATGGAAGGTTGAAGCTGTTCCAGGGGTGTCATAGCCAGACGCAGAGATTCTTCAATAGTCAGAGACTTACTAATAACTAAACTACTCAGCCAGATTTGCAGGTAGCTGGCAATGAGTGTTCCCAAATCAAAGGCAGGATCTCCCCAAGAAGAGCGTTCCCAATCAATCAGCCGCACGATGTTGGAACTTTCTTGTTCCCAATTTTTATGGAGAAGAATGTTGTTGAGTTTGAGGTCATTGTGGGTCAAGCAGCAGGGTTGAAAAACATCAGCAAGTTCCCTCATTGCCTGCCCTAAGCTTTCGTATCGCTGATAGAGCTTAAAAAATTTCAGCCCATCTGCGGGAACTATACCAAAAATTTCCGGCCCTATCCGTTCTATACTGCGAAGCCAGTTAGGGACATGAGCAGGGCTTAGATTATCAGGTTTTGCCGAGAGGAATTCCTGATAGTTTTGGCGGTTGAAAGTCGCTCGATGGATGGTGGCGAGGATGGTGGCGATCGCTAGAGCAATTTCACTGTTAAAACTATTGTCTTTTTGGTAATAATTCGCTAAATTATGATAGTCATCTAAATATCTTTGGACAATAATAGAATTCTCCGGATCGAAATGCAGCACATCAGGTAAAAACAGGCATAGGTAATTTAGTTCTGAAAATTTCTGTAAGAAGTCTTTGAGCCGCCACTCTCCAAAAAGCTCTCCTGCTGCTTCCCCCGAATGATTGTGCCGCTCTTGCTTAATTAATAGCTTACGGCTATCAGGGAAAGTCACTAATAAGTTAAAGTTTTTAGCTGCATCTAGCTCTATCTTATTTAGGGCTTGTTCAAAATTATTGCCTAAGCTATGCTCGACTAAATAAGTGAAAACATTATGAGAATTTAACAGGAATGGCATAAGGAACTCTTTTTAAATATAAATTAAGCTTTCGTTTGCGGTGGTTATTTTCCAGACAACGTAGCATCAACGAATCCTCACTAGATAAATCATGTCTT
>JAICRN010000744.1 GCA_025937335.1 Microcoleus sp. TY_ISSM_2_bin.22 | reverse complement strand
GAGATCAAGGATATTAGTCAAGTTTTATGGTGGGTCGAGCAGTTAGAGCCTCTACCCATTCCCGAAAGAGTTTTGCAGCTTTGTAAGCTTGCTGCGATCGAGGGTTTTGCCCATGCTGTTCGCCACGCCCACACAAATCTGTCAGTTGAAACTCCGAAAGTCGAGCTGGCGATCGCAGTTTTTAACGAACGCCTAGAGCTCGAAATATGGGATTGGGGCAAGCCTTTTGACCTCAAGACCAAGCTGAAAGAAGAATTGCCAGAAAAAACTTTGTTTTGTTGGAACGAGCTGAGCTTTACTTTTCACTAAAGCTATTTTGTAATTGCCAGTTGTCCATTAACAGTAGGAAGAAAATTTTTTGTGATGACTACTGATACTACCCCCAAAATTCTGGTTGTGGATGATGACCCAGCCATCCGCAATCTAGTTCATCGCTTTTTAACTCAGAAATATCAAGTAGATTCGGCAGCAGATGGCGATACGGCTTTAGAATTGTTTGAGAAATTCAAGCCACTGCTAGTAGTTCTCGATTGGAATTTGCCGGATACTACAGGCTTTCACCTCTGCCAGGAAATGCAGCGCCGTACTAATGTTTTTGTGATTATGCTAAGCTGCCGCACCGACGAAGCTGATAAAGTTAAAGTCCTGTCCGCCGGTGCTGATGACTATATCTGCAAACCTTTTGGTCTGGCGGAATTAGCAATTCGTATAGAAGTTGTGTTGAGACGCATGAGGCCTGTCACTCCATCGCGCATCGTATTCGATCGATTCGCGATCGATTCAGCACGTCGGGAAGCAACACTCAACGATCGCATTATCAACTTAACAGCCTTGGAATTTAATATCTTGTATTTTTTGGCAAGTCATTCCGGCCAATCTTGGAGTCGCCAACAGCTAATCGAAAAAATCTGGGGGTGGAACTGCGACGACACAGGAGAAGACCAACTTGTTACCGTACATATCGGGCAGATTCGCAAGAAAATGATTAAAGTTGATGCTACGGGGTCGCAGTTTATTAAAACTATTCGGGGTTACGGTTACAGGTTCGAGCCGCCCGTTAGCGAAGCCCTCGAAGAGGATCGCACTGGCATGACAATTTACTAAACTCATCGGCATTAATCAGGTTATAAAAGTATCATTTAGAGCTTTACTGCCAGGGTAAGCTCATCAAATTTGGTAACAATTGTACTTGACAGATAAGAAGCGAGTATGGTAGAGCAGAGAAAGCTATTTTTTAAAAAAAATCTCTAGGAAACAGAATTATGTCTCAGGGCTTAAAATTAAATCAGTTGATAGCTTCTGGCAAGGTCAGGATTTTTGAACGTCGAACCAACGGCAGGGCGTTTACCATGAGGCAAATACAAGACTTTTGTTGTTGTTGTTACTGCTTTTTTTGTCGAGTAATTTAATCGTAATTTTTACTGTCCCTGAGCATAGCATTTTGTAAAAGCGATTTTTTGATAAAAAAATAAAGGAGATAGTCCTGGACGCAACTGTCACAGGACAATCGATTTGTAGGGTGTCCCGGACTCCGTTTTCTAACGATTATCGAGGGCGTAGGGATAGTAGAGCCTTACTATCTATGCAAGTTGTATCCAGCACTGGGAGAGCAATCGCCGTAACAACGCGCGAAATCATTGGGCAATTTCTGCCAATTCATCAGTTGATTTTGGTGTATCTGGATTCTGCCAAGCGCAATCTCCTTTACTAGACTCAATCAGAGAGGAGATAACACTATCAACAAGTATCTCCGCTGTCTCCCCACTAATTGACGGCTCAGAGAACATAAAATTCAAAGTCATTTTGCCCTCAAAAGTTGTCACAGCAGCACTCAAAACACCCCCAACCGTAGCCAATCCGGCAAGATAGCTGATTTCTTCTAGTTTAAAATCCCCATAAACACTGGGAATATTGACTCTACCAACATTGGTGAGAGCTACTGTTGCTGGTGCGCGATCGCAATCTTTCAATATCAACTCAATCAAATTTTTTAATATTAAAAACGGGACAAAAATATCGCTGTTATTTAACTGGCGTTCCAGTTGTTTTCTCACATCCCGTGCTAAATTCCAAAATGATGTCTGAGGTTTCAAAGTGTGAAATGATATCGCAGCGCTAACCAGTACGCCCAAATTTTCGGGATGAACAACGGGTGACAAGCGTCTCCTTAAATCAATATACGAGTGACAGCTAACGCGCACATCTCTTTCTTTTCCCATCGCGATTGTTTTCCCTACTGCAAACATCATCGCTGCACAGATAGCCGTTTGCACCGTGGTTTTTTCCTGTTTGCAGCGATTGACAATTTGTTGAGTCAATGTTTCGTCTAGTTGTCTTCTAATCCACCCGCAATGACGCGAGTCAAGAGGTACGCACTTTTCAAAACTTAATGTTTCCGGGCGATACCAAAGCTTCTTGAACCTCAAACGGCACAGAAATAACATAATACTCAGCATCCCTCTCAATCCATTCATTGAAGCAGGTACTAAATCGTAAAGCAGTGGAAGCGGTTTCAAGGTAGTTCCTGGCTTTAGTGGATCGCCCGATGCAATTTTTTGGCAATATGTCAAGATTTCTGAATGCAGTTGGATGCTGGATAACCCAT
>JAICRN010000532.1 GCA_025937335.1 Microcoleus sp. TY_ISSM_2_bin.22 | reverse complement strand
TTTACGTAACAGCTTTTTCTGTTTAGCTAGTTTCAGTTGTGTATATGTCAATGCGGCAGCTAGAACTAATGCTGATAATCCGAGGAGTGTTGACAACATATGACCCTGCTTTTCTAAGGGAATATGTCTTAATATAACTGAAAGGTTGTAAATTGGGCAAATTTCCAGAGATTGAGTGAGATCGCCCTTAGCACATATTCATCCGCACAAAGTCCGGCAGGGGTTTAAACCCCTGCCGGACTTTGTGCGGATGAACAGAGAGATGATACTAAACCTTAAACTTCTCCACAATCCGTCTCATCGCTTCTTCCACATTCTCCCGACTATTAAACGCCGAAATGCGGAAATAACCCTCACCCGCCGCACCAAAACCCGAACCAGGAGTTCCCACCACATTGCAAGTTTCCAGCAACTTCTGAAAGAAATCCCAACTCGACAAACCGTGAGGCGTTTTCACCCACACATAAGGTGCATTTTCGCCACCAAAAACCTGGATTCCCGCCGCTGTCAATTTCTCGCGAATAATCGCAGCATTTTCCATGTAAAAATTGACTAATGCCTGAATTTGTGCCTTGCCTGCCTCAGAATAAACCGCCTCAGCACCGCGCTGCACGATGTAAGAAACTCCGTTAAACTTAGTAGATTGGCGGCGGTTCCACAGCTTCCAAATTTCGACATCGGAACCATCTGCTGCTTTTCCAGTCAAAGTCTTCGGTACAACTGTCAGCGCACAGCGAGTACCCGTGAAACCAGCATTTTTGGAAAAAGAACGAAATTCGATCGCACAATCCCGCGCCCCTTCAATTTCGTAGATAGAATGCGGTAAACTCGGATCGGTAATATAGGCTTCGTAAGCCGCATCGAAGAAAATAATCGAACCGTTAGCTTTAGCATAATTTACCCAAGCTTGCAAGTGTTCCTTCGTTGCAGTTGCCCCCGTCGGGTTATTCGGGAAACACAAGTAAATTAAATCGACTTTTTTGTCGGTGGGAATTTCCGCAGTAAAATTGTTTTCCGCTGTAATTGGCAGGTAAACTAAGCCGCCGTATTCGCCATTTTCGTTCGCATCTCCCGTGTGTCCAGCCATCACGTTAGTGTCTACATACACTGGATAAACTGGATCGGTAACTGCGATCGTGTTATTGTTGCCAAAGATATCGAGAATATTGCCGCAATCGCACTTAGAACCATCAGAAATAAAGATTTCCGAAGCATCAACATCGCATCCCCGCGACTTAAAATCGTGCTCGGCAATTTTCTCCCGCAGCCACTCATAACCTTGTTCCGGGCCGTATCCTTTAAAGGTATCCCGCGAACCCATGTCTTCCACCGCCTTCACCATCGCCTCCCGACAAGCAGCCGGTAGCGGTTCAGTTACGTCGCCAATCCCCAGCCGGATGATGGGCGCTTCGGGATTCGCCTCTGCATAGGCTTTCACCCTGCGCCCAATTTCGGGAAACAGGTAGCCAGCTTTGAGTTTGAGGTAGTTGTCGTTGATAGTTGCCATAGTTCGATCGCTACAAATGTCGTAGAATAGCTTACTCCCAATTGTCTCTCTCAGGCAGCAGCAAGTTCGGCAACGGATGCTGTAAAGGATTTAACGGATGTAACGGATAGATGTTGGGCCAAGAGAAAGATTTTCCCGACTCGAACACTCGAACACTCTGCCAATCCGCCATTACAGGCAATCTGCGTACTTGCTCGCCAGCCATTGACCAAAAAATCAAATCTGCTTGTATAATCAGAATAGTATGCAGCGCAGAAACAATTATGGACGAGATCGAGTACGCCAAACTCTATCAGGAACTGGCGGCAATTCTGAATGAGTTTAATTTAGGTTGGGTAGTTCAACAAGTAGCGGATAATGTAGAGATAGGCAAAGTAATTGAAGAGCGATCGCTCAAAAGAAAAACACCTCTGCTCAAGATAGAAGATTATACCGCAAAAGAACAACTTTTGCTGTTAATTGATGCTGTCGAGCAAGCGACGGTGAACACTTCCGAAATGGAAGACGAAATTGCTTATTTCTTGAAAGTAGAATCAGAAACCTCTCCCCTCGGCACAAAAATTACCTTTGCCAATTCAGGTGCCGAAACTGCCAAAACAATCGAGTTTACTTCCAACGTCACAGCCCCCCGTCACAAACAGGCGATCGCCCTCAAGCACTTGCTCGAAAAACTGCCCTCCGGGCCGAGCAACTACGCCATAAATTCCGAAATTAAAAGCAAATTAAAAAGCTCGATCGATCCCGATTTCAACACAGCAACAGAACAAGCCAGAATTTTTGACGCTTACCTCTTCACCATCTTGCTAAAAGCAGTTGCTAATGAAGGCGGTACTATTTATTACAACAACGTTTTAGACGACGAAACACCGAAATATTTAACATTTAGAAAAACGGCGGGAAAAATCCACGGCACTGCACATCCCTATACTCATGCTGTGGTGGAATTTCCCGACAAACCAGCCCTGGAAGTTCACCTGGGAGTAAAAGTCCAAGGTAGAGCCGGAGTTTTGCACAACTGCAACGTGTTAATCTTGTCCCAAAAAGAAGCAAATATCTGCCGCTTGCTCAACCGCGAACCCCGGCACTCGCAGGTAATTTTAGCAGTTAAATCGGAACACAGCACCTCGGAACTTAAACTAGAAATGGCCGGTGCTTTTATCGGCTTAGCGTCAGATATTAGGTACGAAGGCGGCAGCTATTTCATTTCTAACAGTTACTCCCAACCCGTAGCAAAACTGCTAACTACCGCGCGCAAAAAATGGGAACTCAACATTTTTCCTAGAGCCACAAACGATGTCCACCGGCTGATGTACTCGTTTCAAACTATCTTTAAAGACTTTAAGGCCAGAAACTAACATCAGGGAATTGGGCATTGGGCATCGGGCCTAAAAGCATCGGGCATCGGGAATTGGGACTCGGGAGTAGTTAGTGTAGGATTTATGCGTAAATACCCAAGAAACCAGGTTTTTTACCAGTATTAAAGGCTCAAATCCAGTATTTAGTAAAAAAAACGGTTTCTGCCTCTAGGACTGTAGTGGTTAGCGGTTACTGGTTAGTAGTTTTTCTAATAACAAATAAAAAACAACAAATTACCAATGCCCCATGCCCTGTTTGGCCAATCGCCCATGCCCAATCCCCAATATAATTTATGATGTTGCGAGCACCCGAACCTTACGAATAATGTTTAAGAAAGATAAATCTTCCCTGCTGTTTACGATCGGAGCCGCCACACTTCTGATCGGTTTAGGCTTTCTCACCTACTCGATCGTCATTTCCCGCGGCCCGGCCAAAGATTTGCCGGCGGGATCAACAGTTGTCCCCCAAGATACGATGATGGCCCTATCCATCACCACCGATGAATCCCAGTGGAATAGACTCCGAGAGTTTGGCACCCCAGAGTCAAAAGCTTCGTTTGAAAGGTTTTTGAGCGAAGTGCGCGATCGCCTCCTCACCAGCAACGGTTACGCCTACGGGCAAGACATTCAACCCTGGGTGGGGAATACGGCAATGGTGGCCTTTCTGCGAAACAAAATAGCCATACCAGTCCCCCCGCCCGCACCCAATGCGCCCCCGCCTCTGCCAATTCAACAGTCAGTAGCAATTATCCTGCCAATTGCCAACCCGATCAAAGCCAAAGAATTATTAGCAAAACCCAGACCACTCAGCCAAGGAAAAATGGTTGAGCGCAATTATAAAGGGGTGCAAGTTACAGAAACTAAAGGTATGCCCGATCGCAATTTCTCAGTCGCGGTACTCGGCACAAACTATCTAGCAGTCACCACAGATCCCACCGCCACAGATCGCATAATCGACACCTACAAAGGTGAACCATCCCTTGCCAAAACCCCCGGCTATGCAGACGCCATACAACAAATAAAAAACTCTTCAGCCTTCGCTCAAATCTACGTCAATATGCCCGTTGCAGCAGCCTTTACAGCCGCCAACTCAGCCCGCGAAATTTCGGCGGAAAACCTCGAAAAACTGCAACAAAATCAGGGATTCGCCACCACAGCTACCCTGGAGGCAGAAGGAATTGAATTCAAATCAATCTCTTGGCTGAAACCTGACTCTACCAGAAGGATAGCAGTAGAAAACAACGCTCTAAAAATGGTTAACCGCCTGCCAAGCAATACCATAATGATGGTATCCGGCGGCAACTTGCAGCGTTTGTGGCAAGACTACGTATTCGGAGCCGATGCGAACCCTCTTTCGCCCATTAATCCCCAAGTTTTGCGTACAGGTTTAAAATCTACTACGGGCATGGATTTAGATAAAGACTTCATCAACTGGATGGCGG
>JAICRN010000269.1 GCA_025937335.1 Microcoleus sp. TY_ISSM_2_bin.22 | reverse complement strand
TTATTTACTCCGTTTTTTGGTAAGATTAGATACCTGCTCGGCCAGTGGTTGCCATTAGCTTTGGTTCCAGCTTTCGCGCCTGCGTCTTGGATGATAGCTGGATTTCCGTTGTTGAAGCTATTTTTAGCGAAAGGACAATCGGTGCTGGCGATTAATATCCGCTATGCGATGACTGTGGTTCCAGGGCTTTTTTATGGGGCAATTTTGTGGTGGGCTAACCGTCAAAAGGAAGAAGATAGAATGGTGAGAGAGGAAAGAATGTTTTTGCGTTTTCCTTCTGCTTTATTTCCTCTGCCTTCGTCTTCAAAGTTTCGCCGTTTTTGGGCGTTTTGCATCTGCTTGTCGCTATTTTTTACCTTCACGTCAAACCCAAATCGGACTTTTTCTTTGATTTTGCCCGATGCGATCGACCCTTGGGTGCAGGTTCCTCTTGTCAGACAATGGCAGCACGTTTTGCAAGTGCGGCCGCTGTTGGCTCAAATTCCTGCTGATGCTAGCGTGGCTGCGACGAATACTATTGTGCCGATTTTGTCAAGCCGCCGGGAAATTCTCAGGTTTCCGATGTTTGAACTCCGCAATGATGCGGGGAAGGCAGTGAAGATGGAATATGTAATTGCCGATATCTGGCAGTTGCAGCAGTATCAGGCTGCGTTTCGCCGAGAACGCCGACAGTTGCAGGAGATTGTACCGGCGATCGATCGAATGTCCAAATCTGGAGAGTACGGAATTGTTGGCTTTGAAGACGGCACGATTTTGATGCGTCAGGGTGCTGTTTCTAGCTCTGCATCGGCTGCTGCTTGGAGCCGTTTTCGCCGCGAATTGGAGCCGATTTTGAAGAAAGGGTAAGCGGTAGGCTCGATCGCCATTGCTTTCTTCAGTCACTCAAATCTTGAGGAAACCTGTTTGTTTTCAGGCAATGGCGATCGAGCAATTTCCTGCATAAACCTGGTTTTTGCATGATTTTCCGTCCAGGTTGCTGCCACAAGTCAGGTCTTGGGCCTCCACTTGCGAACCACTCAAATTAGAGGCTGGTTATTATACAATAAATCTGTTAATCATAAACATTAAGATATATAAAATCTTGGGAGGCGAGAAAAATGAAAGTTTTGGTATTGGCATGGGAGTTTCCTCCCAGAATCGTAGGCGGTATCGCCCGCCACGTATCGGAACTGTATCCAGAATTGGTAAAGCTGGGCCACGAAATTCACTTAATTACAGTAGAGTTCGGTCACGCGCCGATGTACGAAGTGGTGGAAGGAATACGGGTGCATCGGGTGATGGTGGGACACGCGAGGGACTTTTTTCACTGGGTGGCGAACCTCAACCAAAGCATGGGCCACCAAGGCGGCAAACTGATGCTGGAGGAAGGCCCATTTGATATCATCCACGCTCACGATTGGTTAGTGGGAGATGCGGCGATCGCTCTCAAGCATACCTTTAAAGTACCGCTAATTGCCACGATCCACGCCACCGAATACGGGCGCTTCAACGGCCTCCACAATGACGGGCAGCGCTACATTAACTCCAAGGAAAACGACCTCGCTTACAACGCTTGGCGGGTAATTGTTTGCAGCGATTATATGCGGCGTGAAGCCGAACGGGTACTATCTACTCCGTGGAACAAAATAGAAGTAATTTACAACGGAATTAGACCAGAAAAAAAACCCCGCTGGCACGAATTTGACGCGATGAATTTCCGCCGCCAGTTTGCTGCTGACGATGAGAAAATTGTCTATTATGTAGGAAGAATTAGCTATGAAAAAGGCATTTCTGTATTTCTCAATGCTGCACCTAAAGTAATTTGGGAGATGGGCGGTCAAGCAAAAATTGTAATTGTTGGCGGCGGCAATACAGACCATCTAAAACATTTAGCTTGGCATTTAGGAATTTGGAATAAGTGTTATTTTACTGGGTTCATGTTTGAGGAACATCTCGACAAATTCCAGACGGTGGCTGACTGCGCGGTTTTCCCCAGTCTTTACGAACCTTTTGGGATTGTAGCGTTAGAAAGCTTTGCTGCAAGGGTGCCCGTGGTGGTTTCGGATGCGGGCGGACTTCCAGAGGTGGTGCTGCACACTAAAACTGGCGTTGTTACTCAGGCAAACAATCGGGATTCTTTGGCCTGGGGAATTTTGGAGGTTTTGAAAAATCCCGGTTACGCGCAGTGGTTGGTTGACAATGCTTATGAGGATTTGGAACGCCGGTTTAGTTGGCCGAAGTTGGCGATGGAAACTCAGTGGGTTTATGAACGGGTGGTGGAGGAAAGGGCTGAGGTTGATTGGTAAAACTGACAGGTTGAAGATTAGACTGGGCAGTTGAAACCGCTGCATAGAGTCAAACTTCCGTCCGTCTCTAAGAGACTAAGATATAAAGGGGTATTTAAACCGGATTCGGCAATCAAAAGGCAGGAAATAAAACTGCCGAAATATACCTTACTTTGAGTGCATTCAGACAATTTAAAGGGAATTCGCATCTTGAATATTTTTAGGGACATCGAGCCCCAACCCAGACGCAGCTTGCTGATTTTATTCACCGCAGGCCTGCTATTCTGGTCGAGTTTGGCTTCGCTGCTGCCAACTTTGCCGCTGTACGTTCAATTTGTGGGCGGCACAAAACAGCAAATTGGCTTTGTGATGGGTGCATTTGCGATCGGACTTTTGCTATCGAGGCCACCGTTGGGTAAAATAGCCGACAGCAGGGGGCGAAAACAAGTTTTGCTGCTAGGCGCGGCAGTCGCTGCGATCGCCCCGATGGGCTACCTGTTAGCTCAATCTATCCCCTTACTGTTATTTATCCGGGCTTTTCACGGCATTAGCATCGCCGCTTTTACCACAGCTTACAGCGCTTTGGTAACAGATTTGTCGCCGCCAGGAAAGCGGGGCGAATTAATCGGTTACATGAGCTTGGTGAATCCTATTGGTCTAGCAGTTGGGCCGGCTATTGGCGGATTTGTGCAAGCTTGGGTTGGTTACACTCCTTTGTTTGCGATGTCGGCGGCGTTCGCTGCAACGGCTGTATTTTTTACCTGCAAAATTGCGGAACCTAATTTTGCAGATTTAACAAAATCGGACTCGCTATCTGACGGCAAAAATAGCCAAAAATACTGGGAAATGCTGTGGAATCCGAGAGTGCGGATTCCGGCTTTAGTGTTATTGGTGGTTGGTTTGGTATTTGGAACTTTGAGCACTTTTATGCCTTTGTTTATCCAAGAAACGAAGGCTAATTTGAATCCTGGATTATTTTATTCTACGGCGGCAATCGCCAGTTTCGGTATACGGTTGGTCACGGGACGGGCTTCGGACAAATACGGCCGCGGCTTGTTTATTTCTGGCGGCTTAATCTGTTATGCCGTATCTATGTTATTGTTGTATTTTGCTAACAACAGCAGTGCTTTTTTAATAGCAGCTTTGGTTGAAGGTTGCGCGGGCGGTACGGTTTTGCCGATGATGGTAACGCTGATGTCGGACAGGTGCGAACCTCATGAAAGGGGCCGCTTGTTTTCGCTTTGTATTGGCGGATTTGATTTGGGAATTGCGATTGCTGGCCCGACTTTAGGCTTTGTTGCCGAACAAGTCGGCTACAGAAATATGTTTGGTTTTGCGGCTGGTCTCGCTGGCTTGGCTTTGCTGATTTTTATTACTCAGTCTAGCAAGGGCTTATCTAATTCGATGAAATTTGCGATCGGTCGAGGCAAAGATGTTTATGCTTTGGCATCAATTCCGGTTGCACCGGAATGATAGCAACTCAGGAAACGGCAATGCCGTTTCCCTACCGCAAAATAATCGATAGCCTTCGTGAGGAGGAAACGGCAATGCCGTTTCCGTACCGCAATTAATTGTAGTAGGGACACGGCAATGCCGTGTCCCTGCAGGTATTTATTGATTTTAAATGGGCTTGGAGGGATTCGAACCCCCGACCTCATGGTTCGTAGCCATGCACTCTATCCAACTAAGCTACAAGCCCCTGTTGAGTTCAGATTTAATCTAAAATTGATTAAGTTCTTTTCTCACAGAATCTAACATTAACACCATTACCAAAATAATGCAAGACCTTTCGCCAACTTTTTCTAAATTGCCCGATGCGGCACAGCTAACTCACCTCGACAGCAGCGGGGAAGCCCAAATGGTAGACGTTT
This sequence comes from Microcoleus sp. TY_ISSM_2_bin.22, assembly GCA_025937335.1. GTDB lineage: Bacteria > Cyanobacteriota > Cyanobacteriia > Cyanobacteriales > Microcoleaceae > Microcoleus. The sequence goes on along the minus strand of JAICRN010000269.1, from coordinate 3,471 downwards.
CAGCGAAGGTGCCCAGTGTGCGACAAGCTGTGGCCGCGGGCCGGGTGCGGATGTTGCCGGAGACGTTTGCGGCGATTGAAGCGGGGAATGCGCCGAAAGGTGATGTGTTGGGGACTGCAAGGCTGGCTGGAATTATGGCGGCGAAACAGACTGCGCATTTGATTCCTCTGTGTCACCCTCTGCCGCTGAGTAGCGTGGAGGTGCAGGTGATAGCGGATGCTGGGTTGCCGGGGTATCAAATTCGGGCGACGGTGAAAATTAAGGCGGAAACAGGGGTGGAAATGGAGGCGCTGACGGCGGTTTCGGTGGCGGCGCTGACTTTGTACGATATGGCGAAAGGATTGGAAAAGTCGATCGCCATTGAATCGATTCGACTGGTGAGTAAAAGCGGCGGCAAGTCAGGGGACTATCAAAATTTAGAGGCTTAAATTTTCTGCCTTGAGAGGGATGTAGAATTCAAAAAGCTGCACTTAAGATTAAAATAGGCACGGAACTACTAATATCAAGTGAAAAACTATGCCTCCTCGTTGGCCCCGCAAACCCGATCGCAACGATCCAGAGTACCGCCGCTTAGATGACCGCATGAATTTTGCCATCCACGTCGGTCTTTTTTCTGCTACCAATTCTGGTTTGTGGTTTGTTCACAATTTGCAAAAGGCTGATTGGCCTTGGGCAATTTCGGTAACGGGTGGATGGGCTCTAGTAGTTTTGGCCCACGCGGTTTACATTTTTGCGATCGCCGATTATTCCCCCCTCACCAAAGATTCTGGCTGAAGGCAGTGGTGGGCGATTTGTTAAGTCTTTTGATTGATAACAAATAACTTTCGGCTTTTTTGATATGGCTAATACTACACAGGCGATCGAATCCTTAGCAGCCGAAATCGGCGAAAATGTTTACATAGATATTGCCAAATGGCATTTGTATCTCAGTGATGCTCACCTGCATACCGTTGTTGCCCAACAACTTTACCCGATGCTGGAAGATGGCGATTTAGATACTGACAGAGTTGCACGAGTTTTGCAAGGAATTCCAGTCAAGTTGGGCGGCGGCAAGCGGGAAGTGCCGCTGGCAGATTTGATTCCCATGCAGTGTCAAGTTCAGTTGATGGATGTTTTGGAGGAGTTTCAGCGGAAGATGTAAAGTAAAGGGCTGATTTTGTAAGCTAATTGTGGGCGTTGTGTCTGGTATTTTGCCCTTAACCGGCGCCGACAATTTTATTTGCGAAAACGCCCCCGAATGCGATCGACAAACATATCAACTTCCGGCAACTTCATCTGACTGACAAACAGGGCAAAAACTCCTAACCCTACAAAACTTGATACACTCAACTGCACTAATTGAACTACCAAACCTTCAGTACCCAAAACTCTTTGACAGCCTTGCAGAGTAGCCAAGGTAACGAAAGCAGTTAGACAACTCCCAGAAGTTAACCCCAGAAAAGGCAAACTCCACTGCCCCCAAGGCAGGCCACCCAGCTTTTTATCTAAACTGTACAAAAGCATAATCATCGAAAGAAGATTCACTCCCACCGTTGCCAAAACTAATCCGGGCGCCCCAAAAGCTCCAACCAACAAATAATCCAAAAGAGCGTTTAAAAAGATATTGATAATACTGATGCGAAAAGGGGTTTCCCCGTCTCCCAAAGCGTAAAATACTCGTACCACAACGTCGCGTCCCAAGTACACAAACATTCCAATACTGTAAGCCATCAAGATCGGCGTGACAAACTCCGAGGCTGACCGATCGAAAGCATAGCGTTCGTAAACAATACGGACGATAGGTCCAGCCAGCGTTACCATTAAAGCGCTCAGCGGCAGCATCGTAAGGGCAGTCAAAATTAAAGATTGACGAATTCGATCTTTTAATTCCCGCCAATCTCTCGGATCGGTGAGGCGAGAAAATATCGGCAAAAATGGTACTAAAATTACATTAGAAATGATGCCTAAAGGAGTCATAACTAACAACCCGCTGTAACCCATCGCAGAGGCAGCTTGAGGGATGTAGGATGCGAAAAATAGGTCTGTATAAACATTAATTTGCAGCATTCCCGAGGATAAGGTAGCAGGAATCATCACCTTAATTACTTCTTGCACTCCGGGGCGTTTAAAATTAAACCGCAAGCGCAATGTTCCCAAGCCGGCGCGCCACTGCGCCGCTAGTTGCACCAACCACTGCAAAACTGCTCCCGCTAGAGTTCCCCAAGCTAACACTAAGCCGCCTATTAGTGAGTATTCTGGCTGAATAATTTTGTCTCCGAGTTGCAGTGCGAGAATCCCCAAACCGCCGACAAGTGCAACGCTAGAAAATAAAGGGCTAATCGAAGGCAACCAGTACATATCGGCGGCGTTGAGAGTGCCGAAACCAATGCCAATTAAGCCTGAAAGTAAGGCCATCGGTGCCATAATCCGAAATTGCTGGACGGCAATTGCTTTGATTTCTAAACCTTCTGCTGTTCTATTTAATCCAGGTGCTACCAAATCGATCAGCGGATCGGCAAAAATAATTAAAGCGACTGTTACCAATAGCAGCAAGCCACCGACTAAGGTGGTGATAGTCTCGACTAAGGGTGCTGCTTCTTTTTTATCGCGGCGGGCTAAAACGCTGACTATGGCGCTGTGAAATGGCCCGTTAATGCCTCCGAGCAAAATAAATAAGAAACCGGGGATGACGTAGGCGTAGTTGTAGGCATCGACGGCGACACCGACTCCAAAGGCTGCGGCGATCGCAATTTGGCGCACCAATCCAAAGACTTTGCTAATTAGAGTGGCGACTGCGACAATGCCGGCAATCCCCGCTAGGGAACGAGAGGGCTTCTGGGTTTCAGACACAAATAGTTACAAACGCAAGTGCTAACAGGCTTCACTAAGTTTAATAGCAAATCGGGAAAATGATAACATGAAATCAGAAAAATTATATTTCTAATTATCTTTTCTTGCTAATTTTGGTGATATTACTGAGCCCGAGAACTTTATTGATATGCCGGATGCCTGGTACATTCTTCTCACACATATTCGCGGTTCGACGCAAGCGGTAGAAGCCGGACGTTACAAAGATGTTAACTTATTGGGGGCTTGTTCGATCGTTGCTGTTTTGACTGTCGCTGGTGAAACTGAGATGCGGTTTGTGTTGGGTGGCGATCGCGCGTCTGTGTTAATTTGGTCGCAAATTTTACCCGCTGCTGAAGAAGCTTTGCTGGCGGTAAAAAAAGTGGCTAAAAGCGAATATAACCTAGATTCCGAGTTGGCGCCGTCCCGGTAACAATTGCACTAGCAGCTAATTTTAGGGTAAAAACATTAGAACTGCGGAAGTACCGCCGAAAGTCAAAGACAGAGCCTCGCTCAGTCAGGCTAAAGGCGTATAGCTGGTAGGTTTAAAAAATAGATGGTCTGTATTAATTGGACTCCACAAATAGTGATACAGGTTTTACCTAAATGACAAAAGCTAGATAATTAAAGGCTTTAAAAATTGTG
>JAICRN010000483.1 GCA_025937335.1 Microcoleus sp. TY_ISSM_2_bin.22 | reverse complement strand
TTCTTCAACGGCAGGCTTTACAGCATCAGCTACCCGCGCATTTGTTGCTTGTAAAGTACCGAGCCCAATTTCAATTCCACCTAGTTCGCGCAGGAACTCTTGTTGTTTTTCATAGGATATGTGCCCATAATTACCTAACCAGCTCAATAATGCTTGTAGGTCGATGCTTAAGTCTTGTCCTGGAACTATCCCGGATGCTGGTGGACCCATCACCATTGCTCCACATTCATTAGACCTCTTGCAAAATAATTTTATGATACAATGAAAGATTTGGCTGAGAGTTGATTGAATCCCAACTCCTAACTTATTTTCACTCTGGTCTTGCTATAAACAGGATAAAATGCTAGAAAGTTTTGTTGTCGTTACACAATAAGTAAATCATGAAAAATCAATCTTATCTAAACTTGAAACCTTCTCAATTTCAACGTAGATTTGGTATCAAAATTCAAACCTTAAAAGCAATGGTTAACGCCAGGCGTAAATTTCAAGTCAGAAAATCAGAAAGACAGAAGAAGTCGTCGCACCATCCTAACTCTTGAAGAACAGGTCTTAGTCGCCTTGGAATATTGGAGAGAATATCGAACATATTTTCATATTGGGACAAGTTGGGGAGTATCTGAATCAACTATTTGCCGAATTGTAACTGATATCGAATCAACTTTAATGAAAACAGGAAAGTTCCGTATTCCGGGGAAAAAGGCATTACTCAAAGACTCTGATTATCCTGAATTCGTGGTGATGGATGTCACAGAAACAGCGATTGAGCGACAAAAAAAAAACAGAAAATATATTACTCAGGCAATAAAAAATGTCATACTCTAAAAACTCAATTGGTAATTAATCAAGAGACAAGAGAAATTATTTGTACTGCTTTTGGACCAGGGCATTGCCACGATTTTAACTTATTTAAAAAAAGTAAAACTAATTTTCATCCCGAAACAAATACCTTACAAGATAGTGGCTATCAAGGGATAAAGGATTATCACACGAATAGTTATATCCCTAGAAAGAAACCCAAAAATGGGAAACTTTCTCGAATAGAAAAAGACTACAATCGAGTTTTAGCACAGGAGCAAATCGTGATTGAACACGTTAATCGGAGTCTCAAAATTTTTAAAATATTGTCGAGTCGTTATCGGAATCGCCGTCGCCGTTATGGTCTGCGTTGTAATTTGTTGTCAGCAATTTACAATTATGAGTTAGCTCTAGGGGATTAAATTTCAAGCCTCTGATTATAACATATATCTTTTTTGCAAGAGGTCTAATAGCTTCTGCTGCCATGAGAGTTTTGCCCCGGAATTTTCTATTTGTTTTAACAGTTGTTTGGCAACTCGATTATTTTGACTCTTAACGGCTTCGTTAAACTTATGGGAACGCCACCAATTTACTAGCGGATTACTCATAGCCAAATCCCTCTTTACCTTCCATAATCTCAACCCCCGGAAGCATCGCAATTAATTTGTTTTTAAACTTGCGATAACTCTGTTGTTCGCTATTGTACCACCAAGCGTACTTTTGTTTAAGAGCTAATGCTTCCTCGCGAGTTGACGCAATTAGCGATCGGGCGTTGCTGGCATGAAAATCCTGAATCACCACCCGATCTACAACTTCCAGCTTGCTAATAAAATTAGCTTCATCTTCCGGTAAAGTAGGGAGTAGTGGAGTCACAGTTATAGAAAATCTGACTTCGCAATTTTCTCGGTAAGGAAAGCTGTATCTCAGTTTTGTAATAGCTTGGAGTCTTGCAGGAATACTAGGCGATTTCGGTTCAAAATCTTTCCTCACTTTTTCGCTACCAGTGGGAATGCTCATGTTAACTCGCAACCGCTGAAATTGCTGTAAAATATCGACATCTCTAGTTATCATAGGACTTCTAGTTTGGATAACCAGCGTCGGTTGATAGGGAAGCATCACTTCTAACAAGTGCCTAGTTAATTGTTCTTTAGTTTCAATTGGCTGATACGGATCTGTGACACTACTCATGTAAATGCTAGGTGAGCTATCGGGGTTTTTCTTGTACCAACTTTGCAACTCTTTTTTTAAAATTTCTGCTGCATTTTTCTTGATTATTACCCAATTTCCCCAATCCTGCCGCATCTCTGAATTAGGACTAAAAGCAGCAGCATAACAATAGCTGCATCCGTACTGACAGCCGCGATAAGGATTCAGTGTAAAATCGTAAGCACTGATAAATCCAGTCGCTTTGTTAAGCACTGACTGGGCATTTTGTGCATACAGTTGGGCAGTTCCAAAGTTCTCCCGGAGTGGGATACTTTGTTGGCCTGCAGAATATCCCTCATACTCAGACTTTACCATGATTAAACCTGCTACAGTATTAAAACTGAAAATGTTTAGGAATGAGAAAGGCTATCGCGCTTCGATCTTACTACTTCACTGTACCGCACTCAACAAATGTCAGCAAAGCAGTGGGGAATACTCAAATTTACAATAATTTTTTTGAAGAACCAACAAGTCAACTTTATAAACTTCATGCTAAGCTCGATCGCGAAGTAATGCAAGCTTACGGATTTACTGACAGCGACGATATTTTAGCAAAAGTGCTGGAATTAAACCTAGAACCGGCAGAAAAAGAAAAACGGGGAGAACCGGTAATTGGGCCTTGTGTCCCAACTGACTACAAATACTAATCGCTGTAACCCTAAGTTTTGTAAATTTGCGTACAATCACATAGATTGTTGATAGAGATCACAAACACTCTAGTCTAAAAACAGAGATACTAGGGGAAGCGTTGAGTATTTAGGGGTGAGTTTTGAGTAAAAGATTTCAAAATTCAACACTCACAACTGCTTTCGACCTTCAGCATAAGTGCATTCTGCTTTTCTTCGCTCAATTACTCCTGATTTGTTTGGGAGGAACTTCCCATGTTATTATTTACCCACAGTCAGTCCAAAAATAGCAAAGTAGAGCAAAAGCACTATGCTCAAAAACATTTGTTACAAACTTCAACTATTAATCTAACTGGGCTAAAGGCAGGGTGCAACCGTTTACGAATCGGTCAAAAAATTAGCTATGGCTATGCTTTAGCTATCGGGATAGCGATTTTGGGAACTGGTGCGGGACTGAAATTGGGAGACTACTTTCGCAAGCAAGCTTTAGTTCAGGTAAATTTTGACCAACAGCAGCAGCAACTGCTGCAAAATTTGCAAAATACGGTATTTGAAGCCCGATCGCACGCGGCGAGATTGCCAGTCGTTTTGGGAAACACTCTGGGGCTAAAATACGAACAAGATCGGTTTGTATGGCAAATCAATCAGGCGAAAACCTTGATTTCAGAAATTGAATCTTTCGCACGAAAAAATCCCGAAGGACTAGCAAAAGAAGAGGCAGCATTGCAGGCTATATTGAAGAAATCTGCCCTCGTCATTGATTACTACGGTCAGCTAATTAAATTGCAGTTAAAAGATGTAGAAGGTGGGAATTTGCCTCCCAACAGCATCGAGTCCGCACAGCTACAAATGTTGAGGACTACCAGCGGCCAAGAGGCGATCGTACTAGATAACCTTGCTCAGAGTTTAACCGAGCTAATTTCTACAGTAGAAATTCACAAGCAGCAAGGCATCAAAGCATTAGAAGAAGCTGAAGGTTTGCGCAACCGAATTATTCTCGGGAGTATGCTAATTTCAGCACTCATCGCTGTCGCACTGGCGGACAAAACCAGCCGCGCGATCGCCCAACCTCTCGAAACCCTTACTAATGTCGCTCAGCAAGTCGCTCGCGAATCGAATTTTAACCTGCAAGTACCCGTCACAACCGAAGACGAAATCGGAGTTTTAGCAATCTCTTTCAATCAATTGATTCAGCGAGTTAGCGAGTATACAAAAGAACTCAAAGAAACTCAATCCCAATTAATTCAAACCGAAAAAATGTCATCTCTCGGTCAAATGGTTGCAGGGATAGCCCACGAAATCAACAATCCTATCAACTTCATCGGGGGCAACATTGACTATGCCAACCAATACATCGAAGATTTGGTAGATTTGGTAACTCTCTATCAAGAATATTATCCCAACCCACCAGATGCTATTCTAGAGCGCATCGAAGACATTGAACTCGAATTTCTCAGAGAAGATTTACCAAAAACCCTATCTTCGATGAAAATGGGAGCCGATCGCATTCGCGAAATTGTCGTATCCATGCGGAATTTTTCGCGATCGGACGACGGAAAAATGAAATCAGCCGACATTCACGAAGGAATTGATAGCACCCTCGTAATTCTCAATCATCGGCTCAAACAAGGTATTCAAGTTATTAAACAATACGGCAACTTGCCTGCGCTTGAGTGCTATCCGGCCCAACTCAATCAAGTATTTATGAACGTGATCGGCAATGCAATAGATGCGCTGGAGGAGGTGAAAAAGGAAGACAAAGGCTATTCGCCAACTATTTGGGTTAGCACGGAAATTACAGCCGACAATACTGTCACCGTCAAGATTCGGGATAACGGGCCGGGAATTGCCTCCGCCAGTGCCCAACAGATATTTGACCCATTTTTTACTACAAAGTCGATCGGCAAAGGTACTGGATTGGGATTGGCTATTTCCTATCAAATCCTTGTCAAGCATCAAGGCAAAATTGAGGTAAATTCTCAAATAGGACAGGGCACGGAATTTGTGATTACTTTGCCAGTTGCTGCGTAATATCATGCGGGGCGATCGGGATGAAAATAAAAAATCGGTTCCGACTGTCGCAGAATTTCCAAAACCAGACGACTTGCTGAACCAATTGAAGGCCAGACGCAAAAATTCCGGGGCGAACTTGGCAG
>JAICRN010000760.1 GCA_025937335.1 Microcoleus sp. TY_ISSM_2_bin.22 | reverse complement strand
CGGCGGCAAAAAAGAAATTAAACTTCGCGTGTAAATTTTAGTAGTTATAGCTTTTTTATACCTAAATATTTTACGTAAACCCGATCGCACCTTGGCGTCTCCACACCAGTTGTCTGTAGATACCCGCTATTTTCGTACATCTGAACAGCTTCCTTGAGAATGCTCGCAGTTTCTATCCAGATTTCATCAAAGCCGCGAGCGATAATTTTACTTTCCAATTCTTTCAGTAAAAAATTACCCAAACCCTGTCCCCTTGCTGCTGGCAAAATATACATTTTGCGAATTTCCACAGCATTATTCCCGCGCTCAATCGGATAGTAAGCGGCTGTACCAACTATTTTATCCTGCCGTTCAACTACCCAAAATTCCCCACCTTGATTATGATAATGCAGTTCTACATCATACACATCTCGATCTGCCCCGTGAGGTTCGCATTTTAAACCGTACTCTGCTAAAACATCCCGAATTAAATAGAAAGCCTCAGCGCGATCGCGCGTTTCCCAGGAACGAATTAAAAAATCCAGATGTTGGGTTTTCATTGGTTGTTGCAACTTATATTTATTTTTTGACCTTAGGAACTGTAAAATTAGCGATATTTTGTGTTTTACAGTCTTTAAATGCACCTAGATTTTAACTGTGAATTCTCGGTTCGGGATGAAGAATTGCCAGCAACTCGCTCTCAACTAAGGATAATTCCTCCAACCTCTGCATCACAATATCCCGATCGAAATAAGTTGTTGCCAAAATCCAATATACACCGTAATGGCGCGCTTCCGAAGCCATCAAACTGCGGTAAAATTTAGCTAATTGGGCGTCGGGACAGCGATCGCCCAGCAACCCCAACCGTTCGTGACTGCGCGCTTCTATCAAACCAGAAACCAGCAAAGAATCCAAAAGTCTCTCCGGTTCCTGCTTGCGAATTTGGCCGGACAAACCAGCACCGTAGGGAGGTGCAGCCAAAGGGCCCAAAGCGATACTGCGCTGTTCTAAGCGCTGGTTGACTTGCTCGAAATGCTCTAATTCTTCGCGGGCAATCGCCGTTAGCATCCTCACCAATTTTTCCCGGGCTGGGTAGCGAAACATTAAATTTAACGCTACTCCCGCCGCTTTCCGCTCGCAGTGAGAATGGTCTAATAAGATTGTATCTAAATGGGCGATCGCCTGTTGCACCCAAGCTTCCGAAGTCGGCTGTTTCAAAAACTTAATAGTTGGCAGTGTTGAATTCATACCCTTTTAGATTTTAGATTTGAGATGAGGAATGATATCGTTGACAAGAGCATCGGAACGATAGGCAACCGAGGACAGGGCAATGCCGTTTCCCTACCCCAAAATAATCCATCTTCCTTGATGAAAAATGTAACCATCGCCCGATTAATTGTAGGGACACGGCAGTGCCGTGTCCGGCGCGGGGACTAGGACACGGCAATGCCGTGTCCCTACTTTTCAAAATTGATTTTACACAATTTTTGAAACACCCCATACATATCACCAGCAAACTTTTTCGGATTCCACAGCGGCGACAAATTGGCTGCATCTTTAGATTTCACCAACTGTGCTTTAATTGCGTTTCTCAATTCAGGCTCTTTACCGAATTTTATACCCAAATCCACATATTCCGACCAAGACCAAGCCACACCAGCTTCAATTCCCAAAGCCTGCAAAAACGAATAAGCCATTCTCGACAAAAACTGCTCTCCTGTGCGAGTCACCACCGGCAAATTAAACCACAAAGCCTCTAAAGTGTGAGTCCCTCCGTTGTAAGGATAAGAATCTAACAAAACATCGGCCAACAAATAGATAATTCTGTGTTCTTCCTCAGTAGCAAACCTCGGCAAAAACTTAATTCGGTGCCTGCCGACTCCTTCAGCTTCGCAAGCTTGGTGATAGGCACCCTCAAACACAGCAGCATCGCCTAAAGCTTTGTGAATTAAAATACTGTTCGGCACTTGTTTGAGAATTGCAACTTGTGCTTTTACCAACTCGCGATTAAATTTTCGGCCGGGAGCGACGCACAGATAAACTATCTGATCCAAACCGATTCGATTCGACTTTCTCAATGCAACCGGATCGACTCCATATCTATGAAACCCTGACACGGCTACAAAGGAATCAGGCATCCTAATTAGCTGCTCGTCATAATATTTTTCCCGCCCGGCTGGGTGCGAGTGCCAGTCTGTAAGAAAGTAATTTTCCGACGATATGTAAGGGGCATCAAATCCGAGCCAAGAAACACAAACTGGTGCGGGTCTTTGGTAGAGAATGTCAGCGTGAACTGGTACGCTGAGAGAATCTAAATCGACTAAAACGTCCAATTCATCTTGCTGAATTTGGTCGATAATTTCTGCGGGATTGGCAAGTCCGTTCGGGTACGTTTTCGGAAAAGTCAGTTTGCCCAGACTTTCAAATTGCTCAGTGCGATCGTCAGGAACAAT
>JAICRN010000176.1 GCA_025937335.1 Microcoleus sp. TY_ISSM_2_bin.22 | reverse complement strand
TGAATGCGAATAGATAAAATTATCCCACCTAAAAGCAATCCCACACCTTCGGCAAAGCAGTTAGTTCTGTGAATTTCCTGTGCAGTTTTAGCAATTAAGATTTCCCTTTCCCCAGCAGCAGGCGATTCGCTAACAGGCGCGGTAATTTTGATCGCTCGCCGTCAGTCCACCCCGTTCCGGTATTAAAGAATCAGCACAGACTGTACTAGCTGAAAATCCCGGCAGAACCACCAAAAGCAACAGAATGAGAATTCGACTTTTCACGGCTTGATTCCCAAAAAGTCAGCAGTAAAAACCTAATGCAATTTTTCAATTCAGCGCAGAGGACGCAGAGAACACAGAGCAAAAGATAAAAAAGGATAGATATGAAAAAAGTAATCTACAGCCAAATCCATGCAGAACTTGCAAACATTTCCCCTCTCTTCCCTTCTTTTCTCTTTCTTCGCGCCCTAGCGCCTTCGCGGTTCGTTAAAAAATCTCTTACCCCGCAAATAGATACCAGAACTTACTTCCAAGAAACCTTCGGCAAAATCTGGTTTTTATCCACACGGTGCTGATATTTTGTAGCAAAATTCAGCAGAGAATCGAGCAGGGAATCTGAGAGATAGTGCGGTTGCAAACCGAGATCTAGCAAATTGGTGTTTTTGGCATTGAAATAATGTTCTTCTTTCTCGACTCTGGGATTTTCGATGTTGTTGATTTCTACTTTTAATCCCATTGCCATGCCTGCTTTTTGCACCAAGGAGGCTAAGTCGCCGACGCTGAATTGTTCGGTGAATTGGTTGAAGACGCGGAATTGTCCGGCTTCGGCGGGGTTGGCGATCGCTAATTCCACGCACCGCACGGTATCCCGAATGTCTAAGAAGCTGCGGGTTTGTCCGCCAGTGCCGTAAACGGTCAGAGGATGACCGATCGCAGCTTGGATGCAAAATCTGTTCAATGCCGTACCAAATACTCCGTCGTAGTCCAAACGGTTGATCAACAGTTCGTCCATGCCGGTTTCATCTGTGAGCACGCCGTAGACTACGCCCTGATTTAAGTCGGTGGCTCTTAAACCCCAGATTTTGCAAGCAAAATGGATGTTGTGGGAGTCGTGGACTTTTGACAGGTGGTAGAAACTGCCTGGTTGTTTGGGATAGGGTAGTGTATCCTTGCGCCCGTTGTGTTCGATCGTGATGTAGCCTTCTTCAATGTCAATATTCGGCGTGCCGTATTCGCCCATTGTCCCCAATTTCACTAGGTGACAGTCGGGGAAGTCTTCGCGGATGGCGTACAGCAGGTTGAGTGTTCCGACGACGTTATTGACTTGGGTGAGGACTGCGTGTTCGCGATCGATCATTGAGAAAGGTGCCGAACGCTGTTCGCCGAAATGGACGATCGCCTCTGGTGCAAATTTTCTCATGCTTTTGCTGAGAAAATCGTAGTTGGTGATGTCACCGACGAACAAGTCGATCGACTTGCCCGTTAAATCTTGCCATCGCTGGAGTCGTTGCTGAATCGGTGCAATGGGAGTGAGGGTGTCGCTGCACAGTTCCAGATCCCAGTGCCGCCGCACAAAGCTGTCGAGGATGCCAACTTCGTAACCTTTGTTGGAAAGGTAGAGTGCGGTTGCCCAACCGCAATAGCCATCGCCACCAATAACCAGGACTTTCATAAATCAACGGTGAATCTTGCTTGCCAATACTGGGTTAATGTACCAGGTAATGGTGCATTCTGAACCTTTAATCAAGCGTGTTCCGCCAGGAGGGAATCAGTTTTTTTTCATTAAACCTGAATTTCGTCGGCGAAACTGGCCCGGCGGGTGAATTCAAAAGGCCCGGCGAGTGCTCCCCAGACGTGGGCGTCGGTTTCTGGGTCACGCCCGCGATCGTGGCTGATAAATTTGTCTTGGTCTATCTCGAATTCGCTGTCTAGATAGGTTTTTTTGCCGTTTCTGACCACGGCACAGCCTTTTCCTGGTTCGACAAACCCTTTGAAGCTGTTGCCCGTCCACTGCGTAATAAAGGTGCAGCCGGGAAGCAGTGTCAGTTGTGGTTTTGTGATTGCTTGCAGCCGTTGCGGGTCGCGGGAAGCGCCGTAGAATTGTTCTTCGTTTTCTATGGCATAATTTTCGATGTCGATTCGATCGCCCACCGGCACTAATTTCAAAACTCGGACTCGGTACGGTACGTGGAGTTCGATATCGTAGGCTTGTTCTAAGTACAAGCTGAGCCCATCCAAAAGTTCGACGGGCAAAGGTCTCATGCAGACGCGGATGTGGGCGAAGAATGGCGGGTTTTCAAAGGCTTGGGCTTGGTTGCTGAAATCGGCTGCCATCCAGCGGCCGAGGGTGACGATATCGGTGGAATGAGTCATTTCAATTTTAGATTTTAGATTTTAGATTTTGGATTGAGGGAGTAGAAGTTATTTTAGGGGAAATTCAGGTGCGATCGGGCTTTAGAGTCCTGACTTCTTTAAAAAGTCCGGGATTTGGGTATCCTGTTTTTTTCAGGTAGCCTTACTTATCGGGAAATCATGAAACTACAACCAGTCGAATCCAGCATGATAAAAGCTGTGGGTTATGACGAAACAACTTCTACTCTGGAGGTTGTGTTCAATAGTGGCAAAACTTATCTATATTCTGAAGTGCCGAATAATGTCTATTTAGAACTGATGGACTCTGATTCCAAAGGGAGTTACATGAGAGATTGTGTTATTGACTGCTATCCGTACCAACAGGTGAAGAAACGGCGGTAAGTACGGCATTAATCTAGGCGTTTTGAATATCTAATCGTGATTTTTGCGATCGACTAACTCTCATCCAGATTTTTTGATTGTGGAGGTGAGAGGAACAATTGGAATTGCTGGATACTCACCCTTTGTTTACCACTCGGTGTCCCCAATGCGATCGTCCGTTTCCCAATTACCAAAATCCCCGTACATTTTTAAGCCAATTCTAGTTTCATCTTGTCATCAATATTTGAGTCTATCTCTGGTTCAAGTTATACCAATTACTTTATAGGAATCTCAATTACAAAAATTGTCCCGCTGCTGACGGTCGAATCACAGGTTAATTTACCCCCATGTTTTTTGATAATAGCATAGCTTACAGACAAACCCAAACCTGTGCCGCTACCCACAGGTTTAGTTGTAAAAAATGGCTCGAATATGCGTTTTTGAATATCGGTAGGAATCCCACTACCATTATCAGCGATCGCAATTCTTACCCACTCTTTTTCTATGACTTCCGTCTGAATCTTAATCAAAGGATATTTATTAGTTTTACTAACTTGTTTGATAGCATCAATAGCATTACTAATAATACTGAGAAATACCTGATTCATCTCGCTCGCATAACAGGTGACACGAGGAAGGTTGCCATACTCTTTAATCAGTTGTACCTTGGGTTGATTATCACTTTCTTGGAAGCGGTTTTGTAAAATTAGTAAAGTGCTTTCAAGTCCGGCGTGTAAATCTACAGATTTCATGTCTGCTTCGTCCAAGCGAGAAAAATTACGCAAACTCAGGATAATTTGTTTGATTCGTTCGCTTCCGACTTTCATGGATTGCAGGATCTTAGTTAAATCTTCCGTGATAAATGCTAAGTCAATTTCCTCAATCCTTGCTTTAATTGCTGAGCTTTTATTTGGATATTCTTGCTGATAAAGTTCCAGCAAATTTACCAAAGCTTTGATATAATTTTCTGTCGGATGAAGATTGCTATGAATAAAAGTAACTGGATTGTTAATTTCGTGTGCTATCCCCGCTACCAGTTGACCGATGGCTGACATTTTTTCACTCTGAATTAGTTGTGCTTGGGTTTGTTGTAAATTTTTCAATGTTTGCTCTAAATCAAAAGCTTTTTGGCTTAACTCTTCTGTTTTTCGCTCTACTTCCGCTTCCAAGGTTTGAGAGTAGTTCTCTACTTGTTCATACAAACGGGCGTTTTCAATAGATATAGCAGCTTGAGCACTAAGAATTTGGAGGGTTTCGATTCGATCGCTGGTAAATGCTCCCACTGTTAGATTATTTTCTAAATACAAAATCGCGATCAATTTTCCCTGTTTGCTAATCGGAATACATAAAGCTGATTTAGGCTGCTGGGTGATGATATAGCGATCGCCTGAAAATTGAGTGGAAGCACTCAAGTTATCAAAAACCGCCGTTGTTTGACTTCTGGCTACAGAATAAATCAAACTTTGGGGTAATTCTTGGCATTCAGCTAAAGGAAGATGCCTCTTTTCTGTCTGGTTTTGATCCGCTTTCGCCACTACTAGCCATTTTGCCTCTCGATCGATCGCTAAAAATCCGGTTTGCGCTCCGGCATGGGCGATCGCAATTTGCATCAAAGTGGCTAATAGTTTATCTAATTCAATTTCCTGTGAAATAGCTTGTGCTGCTTTCATCACCGCCGGAAAATCCAACCATAAATTCTGGCTGTTGCTGTTACTGGTGCTAGTTAAGCTTTTCATCAGCGTTGGAGAGATTGTTCCCTCAGATATGATAGCTTGTTTAGTCGGTTGGAGAATAGCTTCTAGCAGTTGGGGATAGTGTTGTTCTAAATAAGCAACTTTCGCCTTCGCACCCCATCGGGTGTAACAGTAGTATGCTTCCTGCATATATCCAGAAGCAAATTTTTCTTTGCCCCAGTCCAGATAAAATTTAGCTGCTAGTTCATTAGCTAACGCTTCTTCTTGGATATATTCGTTTTCTTTGGCTCCGGCAATTGCGCGATCGTACAAATCTCCTGCTTCATAATTCTTGCCTAAAACTCGGCATTTTTCTGCCTCTACTAAGTTAACTTTATGTTGGTGATTCATCGGAGCATAACGCGCCCACTGAGCCAGAGTAGTTTGATGGGTTTCTACCAAAGAGAGAGTCTTAGCTCTATCAATTTCTGACTGCGTAGAAAATACTGCCCAGTAGGTTAACCCGGCATAAAAATGGAAAACCGGAGTATGAATTACTCCGGCTGCTGCCATCAAATAAAGATTAGCTTGGGCTATGTATTCTAGGGCATTGGTGTAGTTGCCAAATAGATAGCCAAGGAGCAATTTGTATATATAGACAAAAGCGAGTGCTGTAAACTCATTATCCTGATGGTGCTTGGGAATCATCACCGTTTCATCGTAGGCAGTTCCGATTAATAAATCCGGTTGATTGACAACTTCTATCAAACTCTGCACCATCTGTTTTTTCATCTTCAGATAACCCAGAGGAGAATCTTGCTTAACTTGAGCTAAGACAACACAGTAATTTTCTATTTCTGGTTCCCAAGCATAGAAATCCACTCCAGCGAAGAAACTATCGTCAAAATAAACACTAATATTGTAGCCAGCATTTAGGAAATCACCAGTTTCTATTCCAGTCATATAGCCCTCTTTTGCCGTTATAATTACTGCCCTTAGTGCTTCTTGACGATGCTGGAGAAAACAGCCAAACAAAAGTAAAGTTATGGACTTAAATTCCCGGACATTCAACTGATTGAGTACGCTCAGTGCCACTCGACCAAAGCAATAGCCTTTTTCTACTTCTCCCAAAAAGACAGACAGCACCATGCCATAACTTGCATACCCGATTGTTGATGCGGGTGCATTTCCAAATTGGAGCGATAGACTGACCATTGTCGAGCCGTGCAGGGGCAGCAAGGCAGGATTTCCCGCAAAAATGGCCGAAAACAACATTGCTAACAGTTGCATAGCCGCAATTGTCCGAGGATCGCTCATCACAGGGAGGTTAATTAGTTCCTCAATCTGTTTGCCCTCCAGTTGATCGGCAAGGGTTTGTAGTGCTTTGCCTATCAAGGCTTCGTCAGGTTCCGATGAGAACTCAACCCCTAATTGTGTTAGGGCATTTCTGCCTACTGCGATTGCTTCTAACATCTGACTTTGGGCTGTCAGTGCGTTGATTTGAATCTCAAATATTTTGACTTTATCTAGTATTGTTTTGGACGATCGCAAAACCAGATCTGCCATTTCTTCCATACCATCAAAATCAGCATTCAAGTAGGCAGTTTCCGCCGCAGCTACATACAGATTGAGGGTTAATTCATACTGTGTTTGCCAACAGTCTGGGGTTAGCAACTCAATCCCTATTTGCACAAAAATTCTGGCGGCTGAATAGGCTGTAGAATTTCTGGCTTTCTGTCCTGCTGCTAAGTTAAGTCTGGCTAAGGCTTCTCGTTCTTCAGCTTGAGTAATTAACCGAATTCCTAAATTCAAATGCCCGACAATATCAAATAGCTTGTCCTCCTTTTCTATTTCTGATAAGTTTTGTTGGAGCAGTTGACCGATTTTGAGATGAGTTCCCTGTTTTTGATCTGAGGGAATCAGAGAATAGGCAGCTTGTTGAACGCGATCGTGCAAAAATCTGTATCTAGCATTTTGTTTATTAGCATTTTCATTTTGTGGACTTAAGTTATTATTGCCTTCAACCTGATAAAACTTATAAACATTACTAATCGGTAAAATTACTCCACCCTGCAATGCTCTCCATAAAACTGTCGCCGTCTCTGTTTCCGATTGTTGTGAAACTATTGCCAAATTATGCAAATCGAACTGCGCCCCAATACAAGCAGCCAACTTTAAGACCTCCTGAGTTGGAATTGGTAATTTCTGCAATTGCAACGCCATGAATTCAACAACATCATCAGTAATTGCCAAGGCTTTGATTTGGGCAAGATTGCACTGCCAATGCTGGATATCCCAATCAAAGGTAATTAACTTGTCATCGTGTAAAGCTTTGAGGAACTGAGTTGCAAAGAAAGGATTTCCCTTGGTTTTTTGATAGACTAATTTTGTCAAATGCTGGGCAAGAGATAGTTCGCAATTTAGCGTATCTGCTACCAATCGATTAATATCTGATTCTCTTAACGGCGGTAATGTAATCGTATTTACCGTTGCCCCAGTTTTGAGCAGTTCATCTACGGTTAAGATAAATGGATGGACAGCGGAAACTTCATTATCTCGATAAGCACCTAATATCAATAGATGTCCTGTATCTTGTTGCGTCAATAATGAGAGCAAACTCAGTGATGCAGAATCAGCCCATTGCCAGTCATCTAAAAACATCACTAAGGGATGTTTTTTGCTGGTAAAGACTTTGACAAATTTTTGAAATAATAAATAAAAGCGATTTTGGGCGGCTGTTCCTGATAACTCTAGCGATGGTGGCTGTTTATCGATGATGTTTTCTAACTCAGGAATTACATCAATTAATACTTGTCCATTGTCTCCCACTGCTGCGAGAATATTAGTTTTCCATGTTTGTAATTGTTCTTCTGATTCTGATAATAGTTGCCCCATCAAATCGCGAAAAGCTTCCACGAAAGCCGAAAAGGGGATATTCCGTTGAAATTGGTCATATTTGCCTTTAATAAAATAGCCGCGTTGCCGAACAATGGGTTTATGTACTTCATTAACTACTGCGGTTTTCCCAATCCCAGAAAAACCCGCTACTAGGACCATTTCTGTTGTGCCATTGGCGACGCGAGCGAAGGAATTTAATAGTTGATTAACTTCTGCTTCTCTTCCGTAGAGTTTTTCGGGAATTAGGAAGCGATCGCTGATATCTCGCTTACCTATTTCAAAAGGTTCTATTGTGCCTGTAGTTTGTAGTTGAGCTAGACAGATTTCTAAATCGTGCTTAATTCCCAAGGCACTATGATAACGATTTTCGGCATTTTTTGCGATCAACTTACTGACAATTTCTGACAAAGCTAGGGGAATTCCTGAATGAATTTGATGAATGGGTGTCGGCTGTTTCGCCAGGTGACAATGTACCAATTCCATTGCATCTTCCGATCTAAATGGTAATGTTCCTGTCAATAATTCATAAAATGTTATTCCCAGAGAATAAAAGTCTGTGCGGTAGTCTATGCCTCGATTCATTCGACCAGTTTGTTCGGGAGAAAGATAGGCTAATGTCCCTTCTAAATCATTAGTATTCTGAATCTCTTGGGTTTCTCTTGGTAGAAGAGAAGCAATACTAAAATCAATTAATTTGATTTTTTTGGTTGCGGTATCGATCAGGATATTAGCTGGTTTTATGTCTTTGTGTATGACTCTATTTTGGTATAAGTAGTGCAATATTTCTGTTATTTTAATAGATATACTGAGAAATTCACCTAAAGGTAAATATTGATATTGCGGCTTTTCATCCGTGGCTGTTTGGAGATAGTCAGATAGGGAAATTCCACCAAAGTCTTCCATGACTAAGGCATAGCCATTGCCATATACTTCTAGGGTTAAAGGTTTGATAATACTAGGAAAATCGAGATTTTTTGCAATGGTATATTGGTTGCGGAATTGAACGAGTTCGTTAAAGTTTGGGTATTCATTTCGCAGTAATTTGATGGCGACGGGTTGTTGGTCGCTGGTACGGATGCCTCGATAGACAAGGGTGCGCGTACCTGTGTATAATTGCTCTGTGATTTGATAATTTGGTAAGTTGGCGATCGCATTCATAGTTTGTTAAACTAATCTAAAGTTATTTTGTATTGCGGCCCAAGTAGCAGGATTTACTTGTTTGGGATAAATTTCTAAAGAAGCTCGATCGTAGCTAATTACTTGTCACATATTATCAGAGCGCTTGTTAAAACGCCCGCTTCGCAATAATTGTGACCTTGTGTAAGTAGGTGCAGATATTTAAACAGAACTTACCCGACGGTGGCTGAGGATGGATAAACTGGGGAATACTCCCCGTACCTGCTCTGGTTTGACTTCCAGGTAGCGTCGCTTTGTTGTTATTTAATTTGAGCGATCGCTCCATGGCAAACATAGTTGGATATTCCAATTAATTCAGATACCAGGGTGATAATTTTTACCTCTAACTTGTTGCAACGAATAGGTTTAGGTAAATTTAGTAACATATTTGACTATCGGAGTCTTACTCTTTTGATTCGCAACAACTTCCAGATTTACTTGCGTTTCATTTTACAAGATTTTCGGTGTCTGTTGCTGTATGCCAAGAAGTATATTTGGGGTTAGATTAATTAGTGTTCGTCAAGGAATTGTCAGTCAGCCAAGAGTCTAATTAAGCTAAGGATCGCGAATTAAATAATTTACACTCTTGAAAGTGGGGTGGGCCAGAAAGCCCGTCCAGAAAGG
>JAICRN010000716.1 GCA_025937335.1 Microcoleus sp. TY_ISSM_2_bin.22 | reverse complement strand
TAGGGTGTTATCGTCTGAAGCCGAAATCGCTGTCAGGCCATCCGGTGCGATCGCTCCTGCACGTACATAGCCAGTATGACCGGTGAGAGTTCTCAGTTCTATGCCAGTGTCTGTGTCCCAGATTTTGAGAGTTTTATCGTATGAAGCCGAAATTGCTCGTTTGCCGTCGGGTGCGATCGCCACTGCTTGTACCCCGCTATGATTGCCGCCGAGCAGAAGCCCACATCCTCCAAAAGGCAGCGCTACTAAATTCCCCCTCAAAGGCCGCAACCAAGGACTATTTTTCGACTGCTTGGCTTGTTCCAACATCCTCTGAAACTCAGGCTTTTCAAAAGCAAGCAATCTCCCCCATAATTGACTTGCTAATTGCGTTTTATCCCTTTCTAAAATTGGCGCTGACTGGCGAAGTGCGTATGGAATCAAGTAGAGATCTCTACTTTGATCCTGCTCACGCAACAAATTAGAATCTGTCGCTAAATCATAATCCTCAAGTAACGCTTGAACCCCCAACTCATCCAGTTTCGCCTCAATAAAATCGAAATCCGTTAACAACTGGTGCAGCTTTTCCCCTTGCCCACTCTCTACTAAATGCTTTGTCAGACTTTCTAAAGTATAAAGTCGCTTTTCCCGCGACATTTTCCCTAACTCTTGTTTAAACTCACTCATCCTTACAAAGCCCTCAACAAATTCTTACAAATCCCTGTTTCTCTATATCCTTCCAATTCTAAGCGCCTCATTAAACTGCGTCAAAACGTCGCGGTGACTCGATCGATAAAATAAATCTGCTTTGTAACGCTGGATGTAAAATATCAGTTATCGACTTTTACCAAAGGCATAATTATGAATTTTTATATAGTTGACGTGTTTGCCGAGTCAAAGTATGCTGGCAACCAGCTAGCTGTATTTTGCGGTGCGGGAGTTGCCGAACTATCTGAGGCCCAAATGCTGCTGATAGCGAGGGAAATCAATTATTCAGAAACTACGTTTATTCGATCGCCCGATCCGCGAGATGGCGGCTATGACGTGCGGATATTCACGCCCAAGAAGGAATTGCCCTTTGCCGGCCATCCGACTTTGGGCACTGCGTTTGTGTTGCAGCAAGAGATTATTCGCGAAAAGGTCGATCGAGTAATTCTCAATCTAGCCGTAGGTCAAATTCCAGTTACTTTTAATTATCACAATGAATCGGCCGATATTTTGTGGATGCGACAAAACTCGCCTAGTTTTGGTCAAGTTTTATCAGCAGAACGTCTGGCCAATGTCCTGAATTTAGAACTAGATGAAATTGATCCAAACTTCCCTATTCAAGAAGTTTCGACCGGAGTACCGTTTATAATTGTCCCCTTAAAAACTCTCGCCTCGCTGAAAAAAGCTCAAGTCAACTTAGATAAATATTTTGAGCTAATTGATAGAATGGAATCGAAAGAAATTTTGATATTTTGCCCAGAAACCTACAGCGACATTAATGATTTAAGCGTGCGAGTTTTTGCCCATTCATTAGGAATTCCAGAAGACCCGGCGACTGGCAGTGCTAACGGCTGTTTGGCTGGATATTTGGTAGAATATGCTTATTATGGGGCAACAAAGATTGATGTCAGAGTGGAGCAGGGTTATGAAATCGATCGACCTTCTTTGCTGTTGTTACAAGCAGCCCAAAATGGAGGGGAAATAGCAGTTTTGGTGGGCGGTAAGGTGGTGATGGTTGCTAAGGGAGAATTTGTGTAGAATATTTAATGGAAAATTATTAACCGGAGATGCACCTAGCTAGATTTAGATGCTTGTTTGGCGATCGAGATGTGACAATTTTGCTAATAGCGATCGCAGCACTTTGTCTGCTTCTGGCAGTCGCAGGGCGGGAAAACCAGCCATCTGCGGCTTGAAGCAATTCTGTCTGAGTTTAAACAAAGCGCTTTTTTCGGAAAATTTGCAATTGAGTGCGATCGATCTCAACGACTACCGGCCGCCGTTTGTTGAGGACGATCGCATTGTGTCTGTTTAGCAAAAGCAACTGAGCCAATATTGCCACAATCGCGCGTCTTTTGAGAAACTTGCCTTCAAAACGCGCCATTCGGACGATCGCCTCTTCGATTTTATAACAACAGTTGTTGCCTTTCTGGGAAATTACAAAAATCGTTCCCGGTATGTAATCGCCTTCGTTTGCCCAGAAAGCATACCTTTCGCCTAAAGTAAAGTAGTGAAAAACATTGTTAGCGGTGGAAGTTTTAGCTAACTTTTCCGAAACGCCCAAAGAATTAAAAACTACAGTGGATCTAATATAATCCGGGTATTTTGCTGCTATTTGCTGAGCAACTTTGCCGCCCAAACTTTCTCCGATGACATCCGGCGGATTTCCGCTGTGAAATTGCTGCTTTATCCAATCAATAGCACCCGCAGTTTGCGCCGATTTTAACTGGCGTTCTAGTTTTGCGATAAATACATCTGGCGTATCTTCTAAAACGCGCTCGAAAGGATACCAAGAACCGTATCCGCGAATCACCATAACAGGCGGATTATTGCCAGAAAGGGGAACGCGACTTTCAGCATAAAAACCAGTGCGAGAGTCTTCAAACACTTGTTTTATGATATAATTTCCATCAATAACTTGCCCTGACTCGTGCCGAATGTAAATTGAAGGATTATTAGGTTTAAAAGTATCGTGCAGTTGGGGTTTGGCAAACTTTTCATACAGGGAATCTAGCAAGTGTCTTCCCGTTTGGCGATCGACAAAATCAGATTTGGTTGTTTTCATTATTTGGTAGGGGCGGGTTTTACCAACAATATTTAATTACCACAAACAATCTACATAAACC
>JAICRN010000315.1 GCA_025937335.1 Microcoleus sp. TY_ISSM_2_bin.22 | reverse complement strand
GAAATAGACAGTAAGCTGTCGCGCATTTAAATTGTATGTTGAGGGCGGGCGGGACGCCCACCCCACAATAATTTGATTTTTTTTTAACAGACAATTTAAATGTAGAACAGCTTAGAGTGGATTTTACTTACATCTTGCACGATTCTCAAGAACAGGAAAGATGGCTGTTCCACCACAGATAAATTTTATTGTGAACCGTTGCTCCGATGCCGCCCTGAAAGGATGATTGAGAATGGTGCAATATCTCAGTTTTAGCGAAAAAGTCGATCGACTTTTTCGCAATTCCCGATTTTTCTATGCGCCCAGCAGCGATTCAAATGCAGCTTGCAAAGACTTGATATCGCTTACTCTCGCTACTAACAAGTTTTCGCTGCCGGCATCCTCCAGCCTGTACCTCCAATACTGGATGCTATCGGAGTTGTTCATCCAGAAATTAATCACGGTGTTTACAACTCGATCGACATCCCAGCCGTGGTTAGGAGAAACTGTCTCTACGGATGCCACAAACGCATCGAGAGTGCACTTCCAGTTTCCCAAGTATTCTACACCTGACTGCTGCTGTTGTTGGAGCAATTCCTGCTGCTGGTTAAAAAAAGTTAAAGTTGGCGATACGCCCAGGATTTCAAATGTATAGTTCATGTCATCCTCCAGAAGTATTATTTTGCCAAAATATCGAGCGTCCAAAAAAGCCAAAAACGCTTTACTTTGCTGCCATAGATCGATGCAGATGCTTCAATTATCCTCTTTGTAGTCTATGGCTTACGCTCCGCTACGCTACGGGATTTTGGCCGCTTATCTTATTAATAGCAAATTTTTTAACACCCGATTGTCAAATAACTTACATTTATTTTACCAAGGTAAAATTTTTTAAATCAGGTTTTTATTAAGCAGGCGTAAGGGAGGTACTCCGCACCCGGAGAAAGCGATCCCATTTTAGATGAAAAATTTTAGATTAAAGAATTGAATAATTGGGAATGACTGATGACGATCGCGCTGTGGAGCAAGGGCCTAAAGTTGCTTTTTTTTACGGAGTGTGAGTTTTTGACCGCGAGTCTGCAGAGCGATCGCCACATTCAGGCAAGTAGTGGCATCATGAATATTACAAGTTTTTACAGTAGCGGTGGAAACCTCAGCTAAGTTTTGAGCGGCCCGCCACCGCACTTCACTCTTGCTGTACAACTTTGTAACTTATATCAAGGGCATCTTTTAAACGACAAACGATACGTAAACTCGGTAGGTGTCAGAATATTGATGTTATTGAAAAATCTGAGCAGTTGTCTGATGAAAAGCTCGCCCAAGATGTCACTGAGCCTAGTTTTGTTGATACCGCTGGTGGTGCAAATCTCTGTAGCAGTCGGCGTGACTGGATGGCTCTCGTTTCGCAACGGCCAGAAAGCTGTCAATGACCTTGCTACTAGGTTAAGCTTGGAAGTTGCAGCGAGGACGAAAGAAAATTTCCGCAGTTTTGGGGATGTGTCTCATTTATTCCTGCAAATGAATAATGCTGCGATCGCTTCTGGAAACTTAGACCCGGAAGACTTCCCCAATTTAGAGCGCTATTTGTGGAATCAGACCAAGCTGAGCGATCGAACTACAACCATCTACTACGGCGACGAACAGGGCAAATTCCTCTTGCTCAAGCGAGAAGCAGAAAACTTAGTATACATCAGAGACGACTCAACCGCCCCAAACCGCCAAATTTATCGCCTAGACAGCCAAGGAAATCGCACTGAGCTAATCAAAACCGCCGCCTATGACCCCCGTACTAGACCGTGGTATCAAGCTGCCAAACAGTCAGGAAAAGCCACTTGGTCTCCAATCTACGTTTTTGCAGCACCGCCAGTGCTCGGCATTACGCCGGTGATGCCTATTTACAATGAAACAGGAAACCTGCGGGGGGTATTGGCAATTGACCTGACTCTTTCTCAAATCAGCGATTTTCTCAAAAGCATCAAAATTAGCCCGTCGGGACAAGTTTTCGCGATCGAACGCAGCGGCGAAATCGTCGCCAGTTCCACAGACGAATTGCCCTTTGTCAAGGACAAAGATGGACAAAAACGGCTGTTGGCGACACAGAGCAAAAATTTGCTAATGCGATCGGCGTCCACATACTTGCAAAAACGATTTGGCAGTTTTGAACAAATTGACAACCCAGGACAGTTTACCTTCGATATAGACGGCAAACGTCAATTCATTACCGTTGCTCCCCTGCAAGACGGCCGCGGTCTCGATTGGCTGATTGTAGTGGCAATCCCAGAAGCAGACTTTATGGAGCAAATTAACGCCAACACTCGGATAACTATTTTATTGTGCTTTTTTGCCTTCATACTGGCGATCGCACTCGGCATTTTTACCACTCGCTGGGTTGTCAAACCGATTACCCGATTGCTGGAAGCTTCCAAAGCTTTAAGAAAAATGTCTGAGTCATCCGACTTCACCTCCGCAGAATTAAACGGCGAAGTAGAAGTTCAAGGCGTCAAAGAACTCGGTCTTCTAGCTCAGTCTTTCAATCAAATGGCCAGACAATTGCGATCGTCTTTTGTTGCCCTAGAACAAACCAACTCTAGTTTAGAACAGCGAGTAGCAGAGCGGACGGCAGAACTCGAAGCCGCCGAAGCAGAATTGCGGGCTTTGTTTGCAGCCATGAGCGAATTAATTATAGTTGTGGACGCCAGCGGCCGCTATTTAAAAATCGCGCCCACCAATCTATCCCTGCTGTACAAACCCGCCGAAGAATTAATGGGCAAAACTCTCAGGGAGATGTTTCCGCAAGCTACAGCCGACAATTTTATCAACCACATCCGAGCAGCTTTAGATACTCAGCAAACTGTCAGCATCGAATACGATTTAATCATTAACGACCGCCAAGTTTGTTTTGCAGCCAGCATTTCGCCGCTTTCAGAAGAATCGGTAATTTGGGTGGCTCGCGATATTACCGAACAGAAGCGAGCCGAATCTCTGCGACGCCAAAGGCAAAAACAATTGCTCAAACAAAATACTGTTTTGCTAGAATTGGCAAGAAATAAAGCGCTGTATCGAGGCGATTTGCAAGTAGCTTTGAGGCAAATCACCGAAGCGGCTGCTGATACCCTAGATACAGAAGGAGCCGGAGCGTGGTTGTACGACGAAAGCCGATCGAAACTGCAATGTCTCGACCAATTTAGGCGCAGCAACCACCAGCATTCCCAAGGTACTGAAATCGCAGCAGCAGACTATCCAGCTTATTTTCAAGCTTTGGAAGAAGACCGGGCGATCGCAGCCGACGACGCTCTTTCAGATATTAGAACCAGAGCATTTGTGGCATCTTACTTTGCACTAATCGGCATCAAATCTACCTTAGATGCGCCGGTGCGACTGGGAGGACAAACCGTCGGAGTCATCTGTATCGAACAAGTGGGAACTCCTCGCAACTGGACTGTAGAAGAACAAAATTTTGCTGCTTCCCTGGCAGATTTAGTATCATTGGCGATCGAAGCCAGCGAGCGCGATCGTACGCAAAGCGCTTTGCGTCAAGCAGAACAAAAATACCGCAGCATCTTTGAAAATGCCGTCGAAGGCATTTTTCAAAGAACCCCCGAAGGCGACTTCTTGAGCGTAAATCCAGCTTTAGCCCGCATCTACGGCTACGCTACTCCCGAAGAATTGACATCAAATCTCACAAACATCAGACAGCAAGCTTATGTCAATCCTCAGCGGCGCGACAAGTTTATGCAGGTGATGGCAGAATGCGGAGAAGTTTCGGGGTTTGAGTCAGAAGTTTACCGCGCTGACGGCAGCGTAATTTGGATTTCCGAAAGCGCGCGTGCAGTGCGCGACGCCGACGGCGAGGTACTCTACTATGAAGGCAGCGTCGAGGATATTAGCGATCGCAAAGTCTTTGAATCCGCCTTGCAACTGGCCCTAGAAGCAGCCGAAGCAGCTTCCACCGCAAAAAGCGCATTTTTGGCAAACATGAGCCACGAACTGCGAACACCTCTGAATGCCATCATCGGCTACAGCGAAATGCTCCAAGAAGAAACCGAAGAATTGGGCTACGATGAACTCATCCCAGATTTAGACAAAATCCGCACTTCTGGCAGACACTTGCTATCGCTAATTAACGACATTCTCGACATTTCTAAAATCGAAGCCGGTCGCATGGATCTTTACTTAGAAACTTTCGACATCGCCGCCTTGATTGAAGAAGTCGCATCTACCGCCGCACCGCTAATTGAGAAAAACGGCAACACTCTAAACTTGGAGCGAATTACCAATATCGGCACTATGCACGGGGACATTACCAAAGTGCAGCAGATTTTATTAAATTTGCTGAGCAACGCCGCCAAATTCACTCAAAACGGTACTATTACCCTCACAGCCAGCCGAGAAAAAATCCCAGGTGAAAGTAGTGAATCTAGACAAGAAAATACTTCGGAACCTGCGGGAAATTCTCAATCTTCAATTGCTAGTAAAGAATTTTTAGTTTTTCACTGTACAGATACAGGAATTGGGATGAATCCAGACCAGTTGCAGCAAATTTTTCAACCCTTTACCCAAGCAGACGCTTCTACCACGCGCAAGTACGGCGGCACCGGTTTGGGACTAGCAATCAGCCAGCGTTTTTGCCTCATGATGGGCGGCAATATTTCAGTAAAAAGTCAGGAGGGTGTGGGTTCTACTTTTACGATCCGCTTACCTGTTAATAATTAAAAGCTCCCAAAATAAATGTTAAGAAAAATTCAATCAACTTAAAACCACGTAAACTAATTATGTTTCCGAAAAAAAGTGACACTGAATATGCTGACATCGGACAGCTCAAGCACACCAGTCCCTTTGATAGTTGATGATGATGGCAGCCAAGATGGGATGACGGCCCTAGCCTATATGCTGCAAAATCCGAAATTTAGCGTCAAGGCGATCGCCATTTCCCAAGGACTAGCTCGCCCGCAAATATTTGGCAACAATGTCGAGCTAATGTTAACTCGATTAGGCAAGACGGGTATTCCTGTTGCGGTTGGCAGAGATACTCCCTTAGGATCGTCAATTAAATAATTTCCATTTTTTCTGGGGGGAGGGGCGTCCCGCCCTCCTACGGGCGCCGGGCGGCACGCCCATCCCACAACAAACAAGAAAAGTGGATTTTATTTAATTCTCATTCCTTAGCCGGAAATAACGCTTTTCCGCCAGAATTTCGGGACGCCACGGATAATTTTTGGTCGCCATTTGTTACTCTACCCGATCGCCCTCTAGAAACCGTCGATCGGCGGGATGCTGCACAATTAATTATCGACACCGTAAAGGCATCGCCACAACCAATCCAAATTTTGGCAACAGGCTCCCAAACAAACATTGCAGAAGCACTCCGCCGCGACCCCACAATTATTGACAATATTGCAGGCGTTCACATCATGGGAGGTGCTGTTTTTGTTCCCGGCAACCTCAGAGAACACCTCGATCCAATTCTCAAACAAAACGCTGTTTCCGAGTTTAACATCTGGGTCGATCCGCAAGCTGCAAAGGAAGTCTTTGATGCTGCATCTAAAGGATTACCATTATTTTTAACACCGCTGGATGCCACTAACAAAATTGGATTTTCTCGCGCCGATCTCAACGCATGGAAAGCTATAGGTACTCCAGAAAGTGCGATCGCATCAGAATTATTAGACTTTGCTCTCACAGTTGTTTCAGGCAACGATCCGCTGATTCCTAACCCGGCATGGGATTTAGTAGCAGCGCTAACTTTAAGCGAACCTACCTTCTCCAAAGCAACGCCCCTGCACTTAGATGTCAATACCAATGGCGCACCAAGCGTTAACCAAGGGCAAACATTTGCAGTTCCCAACCTGCCTCCCAACGTCAATGTATATCTCAATCCCAGTTTCAACAATCTAGGATTTAGTTCGGGTGACGTTTTCAAAAGCTCTAATGCTTCGGCTGGTAATATGATTGTCGGAACTGCTAGCAATGAATAGCTGGTAAAACTATAGTCATTTATTGCAATGACATGGGAGGCGTCAGCCCCTCCCCTTTCCGTTTTACTTTGAGCGGATTAACCCGCCTCGGCTGAACTACGCAGCTCCCTATCCCATTGCTGAACGCATTTGGGATTGCTTTTCTGAGGATATTGTACGCTGCATTCACATCGGAATTAATTAGCTGACCAGTCGATGTTTTGTACAAACCCCGCTTAATCCGCTTACCAGTAAACACAGGCTCTTTTTCGGTTTTTCCATAAACAGGAATGGGGTCTAAACCTAAAAAACTGGAGCGGGATGTGTAGGATTCTTCCTGCACAATTACATTGATTCCAGCCAACCGAGCTTTGTACTCCAACATTTCAATTAATCGAGAGTGAGGAATACTAACAAAGTTTTGATTGGTTTGCTTCCCTAGATCAATTTCTGTTTTCCACTGCGCGTTCTTGCCAATTACTAGCGTCCCAATCTGCTTGGTGAGCAAAAGGTTAATAATTAGACGGCTAGCATGATGTAAGTAATTGTCAACTTTCTGATTGCGACAGCGAGTTAAGCGCTGAATGCGAGGCGAAGTTTTTCGACTTCCTTTTAATTGAGATTGTAATTGTGAAGAGCGTTTGTTATAAAACTGATTGATAGATTTCAGTGGTCGCCCGTTAATCAGGAGCGGGGTAAAACCCGGCTGATTTGAAGTTAACGCCACCAAGTTATCTAGTCCTAAATCAATGCTAGCCACAAAATTATCGTCGCTGGCGGTGGACTCTTGTTCATTGTAAATGACCTCAATTACATACGAATCGCATTTGGGAACCAACCTAACTTGGCAAATATGATCGGGATTT
>JAICRN010000335.1 GCA_025937335.1 Microcoleus sp. TY_ISSM_2_bin.22 | reverse complement strand
TTTGCCAATCCTGATGTCAAAGTGCTGAATTTTGATGTTTTAAGTTTGGGTGATAACCTAGCTTTTACAGAACATTTTGACCGAATTTTTATATCTAATTTTTTTGAACATCTCCGCAGCAAAGAAGAACTAATCCAAATTATATCCTTTTGTTTTGACGCTCTCAATCCCGGGGGTTCTCTCTTGCTCATCCAGCCGAACTTTAAATACTCATTCAAAGAATATTACGATTTTATTGACCATCAATTACCGATTACCCACTTATCGCTGCAAGAGCTTTTACAAACAGTCGGGTTTGAAATCGACTTAATTATACCGAGATTTTTACCGTTTTCGACTAAAGGCAGACCTGCCTCGCCTTTGCTGTTAAAAGTTTACTTAAAATTGCCTTGGTTGTGGAGGTTTTTGGGAGGGCAAATGTTTGTCAAAGCATCGAAACCAAACAATTAACGATCGGGAAAAGCGATCGCCGCCCCTAGACAATTTCAATTGTTATAATAAAAATTGCAAGTATTCCTGTAGTTTGGGCAGGGCAAAATCAGGATAAATTTGCTAAAAAAGCATCACTTTTAGGAAAAAATGATGACACAAACATCCCGCGCCATTGCTGTGAATATTCCGCCGACACTAACACTCACCGTTACCCGCGAGCAATTCCTTGAATTGGCGATCGCCAACCGAGAATTACAATTAGAAAGAACAGCACAAGGAGAGTTAATCGTGAATCCACCAACCGGAGGCGAAACAGGATACAGAAATCTCGATATAGAAGGACAACTTTGGTTGTGGAACCGTCAAACTAAACTAGGTAAAGCGTTTAACTCTTCTACTGGTTTTCACTTACCCAATGGAGCCGATCGCTCTCCCGATGCTGCTTGGGTGCGTCAAGAAAGGTGGGATGAGCTCACCCCAAAACAAAAAGAAAGTTTTATTCCCTTGTGTCCAGATTTTGTGGTAGAACTCCGTTCTAAAACTGACAACATGGAACCGCTGCGAGCCAAGATGAAAGAGTATACGAACAATGGCGCTCGTTTGGGTTGGTTGATAGATAGGAAAAACAAAAAAGTGGAGATTTACAGGCCAAGTCAAGATGTAGAAGTCTTGGAAAATCCTATTAGTTTTTCCGGTGAAGATGTGTTGCCTGGATTTGTCTTAGATTTGACAGAAGTTTGGGGATGAATGCTGAATCGCGTTCAAGATTTGCGAGCGGTCATTCCTCATGTTTTAATCTGGCAACAATTGAGATATAATTCGCTCTCGTCCGATTTAAAAAATAGGGTTATGTATAAATTTATGTAGGGAAATGGCACTGCCGTGTCCTAATACCGGACACTCCAAAAGCCGTTTCCCTACAGCAGAAGAAATTGTTTTGTTACCAAACTGGACAACACATCCCCCTGCATCTGCGGTTAAAAAATCCCTACAAAATCGAACTCAAAACAACCTCATTAGCAGCAATCCAATCATAAATATCCTGCAAAGCCGCTTCCGGCCCAATAACAGGCCGCCATCCTGTGCGCTCCATCACCCTAGAAGAATCAGTAATAAAAATCGGAATATCCCCCGCGCGTTCCTCCAAAACAGGATTAATTGAAATCGATTTCCCGGTAATCTTTTGGCACAAATCAGTTGTCTCAACCAAAGAAAGACTGTTGCTCAAACCGCCGCCAACATTAAAAACTTCACCGTCAAATTCAGCAAAATGTTCTAATTGATAATTAACTAACCTCAACAAATCTTCAACGTGCAGCAAATCCCTAACTTGCTTCCCGCTGCCGCCAAAACCGAGATAACTCAGCGACTTTTGAAAATAGTGAGCCGCCACCCACAAACCGCAAACTCCCTGATCGACTTTACCCATTTGCCAAGCACCAGTAATTAACCCGCAGCGGTTAATAATTGCGGGCAAATTGTATGCTTCCCTATATTCCTCAATCAGCAATTCCGAAGCTAATTTAGTTGCTCCGTAAAGCGAACGGTGTCCTTTTAATGGGAAGTCTTCTGATATGCCCAACTCCGATATACCCGGTAAAGTTTGCTCGGGGGCGATCGCAAATCTATTCGGCAACTCTAACAGCTTAACCGATTTGACACTGGCGATCGGATAAACCCGACTCGTAGACAAAAACAGCAAACTGGCACCCGTTTGTCTCGCCAACTCCAAAACATTTACAGTGCCCAGTAAATTCGTCTGCAAAACGTACTGTGGCGAACTAAAACCAGCCAGCACAGAAGGCTCCGCAGCACAATCTATAATGCAGTCAGCATTCAGTGCAACTGGATCTAAATCTGCCGCTGTGCGAATATCCCCGTAAACAAACTGAATACCGGAACTTTTAAGCCGAGGCAGATTCAATTCCGAGCCCCGGCGACGCAGGTTATCTAAACAAATTATTTGCCATTCCGGGTGCAGTTTCTTCAGGCCAATTGCCAAACAACTGCCGATGAAACCCGCCCCGCCCACAATTAAAATTCTATCAGGCATTCACTTTTAATTTTGCTATCTTTCTAGTCCGGTGGTAGTCGCCGCGAGAGAGATGTTTTTCGAGCCAGACATACAAGACAATAAACAAATACCGACTCCCCATCTCTTTGATTTTCAGCTTAGAAATCCCAGCAGTCCGATTGTACCACCTCAAAGGAATCACCGTATAGGAAAAACCCCGAACAATTGCTTTTAAAGGCAGTTCCACTGTCAAATTAAAATGATGGCTCAAAATCGGTTGCACGCCTTCAATCACTTCTCTGCGGTAAATTTTAAAAGCATTGGTGACATCGCTGTACCGCAAGCCGAAAATACTTTTGACAAACCAGTTTGCTAAGCGGTTAATTGCTAACTTGTGCATTGGATAATCAACCACAAAGCCGCCTTTGATAAAGCGGGAACCGAAAACGCAATCATATCCTTCTTGCAACTTGCGGTATCCTGCTACCAAATCTATCGGATCGTCGGAAGCATCCGCCATCACAATTGCCACAGCATCTCCCTCAAATTCGGCCAATCCCCGTCGCACCGCAAATCCGAAACCGTTCGGCGGTTGATTGTTGATGTATCTAACTGTGGGAAAAGTCTCTGACAACTCCTGGCAAATATCAATAGTTCGATCGACACTGTTGTCATTCACAATCAAAATTTCGTGCCGAATGCCTTCTAAATCGAGCGTCTGGGCGATCGCCCGCACAGTACCGTACAAACAGCCCTCCTCATTGTGAGCTGGTATAATCACAGAAAGTTTCACTCCTCATCCTCCGCGCAACTGGACAAACTGGTTGTCAACAGGATTATACACCCAAGCTTTAATTTCGGTTTGGGCGATCGGCAAATTATTATCCGACAAATCAACAGCCCACCTTGCATTGTTGTACAACTCAGATTTTAAACTCTTAGCGATGTCGGGACTCTCCAAATTTACATAAGCGTTAGCAAAAAAAGATTGTTTATCGCCGGCAGATAGCAGTACAATATTTGGTTGTTTCAAATTTCCTGGCAAAACCGCCCAACCGGAAGCCTTGACAGCCGCATTTTTCTTGACAGTCACCGATTTATCGCTGGTTTGAGGTTGGTCTAAATAGCCGTAAACTTTCTCGGTATTAGAAATAAACTCTACATTTTTCGCGAATTTTCTCCAACCTATTTTGTCGATAATTGCCGCGCCTTCTCTCACCAGCCAATTTTTTTTGCTCAGCACCCTCAAACAGCTTTCCGGCGAATTATTAAAAAAATCAGACGGTTCCAGATAGTTGATTAACTGCAAACAATCTTGAGCGCCTTGTTTGTAAGGAAGTGCTAATCTAGTTTGGGCGATCGCCTGTTGAGAGTTAACAATAATTGTAGCAATTAACAGCCCTGCGAACATCCGATAAAAAAAAATGTAGTTGTGGTTTAACGTTGCTTTTGTTTCTTGATATTTACCTCTAACAAACAATTGCCCTAGCTGAACCACAGCAATTAACAGCAAAATCGAATTCGTTGTATATCTCGACGATTCGAGCGCCTGAATCGCCCCAAATTCCGCCCTACCAGCAGTAATAAACAGAGCCGATAAAACCGAAAAAAAACCTATTGACAGCCAAGGTAAAGCCTCACGATGCTCGGTAATCTTTCTTCCAAAGTAGAATTTCAAAAATAAGAAAGTTGCAAATATTAGCAATCCAACTAATGCTGAAATTCCAGACGATCGCACAATTGGCAAACCCAACAGACTCAAAAAGTAATCAATTACCACAAGTGGCTTATTCAACAATGAAATAATACTTGTTTTCCGACTGGGATGATAATCAATTGAGTAAACAGCACAAGTTGCCGCAAACAGCAGCATCCATAGAATCAATTTTTTTCTTTTTTCTACAGCATTTCCTTCTAAAGCCTCCACAGCCGGAATTGCAGCCAACCAAGACAGCAAGCCTTGCGCGAGGGAAAAACTAGCAATAAAGCAGAATAAAGCAGCAATCGATATTTGAATATAGTAAGGACACGACAGTGCCGTGTCCCTACTCTGTTCGATCTGAGGTGTTGCATCATTCTCAAGAACGGGCAAGATGCCCGTTCCACAAGAACATTGAATTTTTGTGGAACGGGCATCTTGCCCGTTCCTAAATAGCTTATCGATATTGGTGCAACATCTCTGTTTCATCCGATTAAAAACCGCTATATTAGGCAATAATTTGCGATTTGAACTCAGCGCATAAACCGCAGCTACAAAACACAAATTGACTAAAAACCACGCTAATTGAAATCCCCAAAGCCAGTTTTCGTGCTGAACTAGAGAGAAAACCAAAATACAAGTTAAAATATTAGCTAAATGCCACAAATCATCCCCAACATTCTTAACTTGCATCGAGGATAACTTGTACATAGCCATAAAAGTTATCGCAGCCAAACCTATGCTGAGACACAACTGATAATTAATATTCCATCTGGAAGCAAAAGCCAGCACTGCAATAATTATTTTCGGGAAAAGTATCCGGTGGTTGCTGTGCAAAGCCCAAAAATCGTTAAAAGTTACATTTCCCTGAGCTATTTTCTCAAAAAGGCTAGCTAACCTCCACTCGTCATCAACGGGAACGTTAACGCTAAAATTCGCTACAAATCCGATTAATAAGAGGACAGGAATCAGATATAGAGTAAATAAAATAAATTTTTTCATGAATGTGCGATCGCACCGATTGCCATCACCATTTTATATCAACCCGGCTTAAATACTCTTTATTTTTTAGTCAGCGAACGAAGTTCGGTGAAGCTTAGTCTAGCCGCCGAAAGTTTGACTTTTGAGGTGTTTTAACCACCTAATTCTATCGAGGAGATTGTATTTACTTACATCGGTAAGGTGCGCACTGCGCACCCTACTTATTTATAGCGGTTAACCGAATTACTTAACAGTCTTGAACGTATCCAATTTGCCAGTAAATCGGTTGATAAACATCTGCAAAACAGTCCGCTTGCCGATATTGATATTAGAACTCACGGACATTCCCGACTGCAAATTCACCTCCACTTGATTCGGCTTGTTCTTATTCAAAACAAACTTTTGATTCTTGAGCTTAATTTTGGTTTTGAAAGCGTAGTATTTCCGCAGTTCGGTAGGAGGCTCAGCATCGCTGCTAATCTCTTTCACTTCACCCTCAGCAGTACCAAACTCCATCGCCGGGAAAGCTTCAACATTCACTTCCACAGGCACGCATTGGTATTTCGTCAAACCCAGTTTCTCTCTGTTAACTTCCTTCTCTGGACAAACGCAACTTTTACCTTGTTCGCAGTCAACCTTTTCTCCGTCTAATTGTTTGCCGTGATACGGCTCCAATTTTTCCCGCTTCTGTCTCAAAGCATCCAATACCAGAGCCACATTGCTGTTTTCCAGGTAAACAACTGCTTCCAGACCGTTTTCGTCATCCAAAACTTTGAGCAGCTTTTCAGTTTGCTGCGCTTCGTAATAAGCTTCTTCGCAGCGTGCTGGGCGCGGTTCGCCCGGTTTCAGCACCGTATTAATAATGGATTGGCATATTGGATCTTTCGCCATATCCAACTTAGCTTTCTCCTTTGTAGAAGGTTTCAAATCGAAGATAACGCCAGATACCGGAGACTTCATCACTTGAGTGTCGCGGTTTTGTTGAGCCTTTTCTAGCTGAGCGTTCACCTCGGACAACTTTTTCAGGTTTTCCACTTTGAAGCGGCTTAGCTGAGAATCGCTGCTGGCAATTTGTTTCTGGTTTTCAGCAATTTTGCTGTAAAGTTCTTTTGCCCAGGCATCCTTGGTGTTTGTTAACTGTTCTTGGGCCCGGTCGATCGACTCCTGAATGCGTGCTTGCTCTCCTTGCTGACGCTGTATTTCAGCAGTAATTTTTTGGATGTCACCTTGACGGGCGTTAATTTCACCTCGCCGCGTATTAATTTCACCGAGGCGCGTGTTAATTTCGCCTTTGCGAGAGTTGATTTCACCTTCGCGCTGCTTGATTTGATCGAGCTGTTTGAGAACGTCGCTTTG
>JAICRN010000546.1 GCA_025937335.1 Microcoleus sp. TY_ISSM_2_bin.22 | reverse complement strand
CGATTTTTGGCATCGGCTGGGATGCTGTATATATCTACATCCAGCAGTTTCGCTGGGATCGAGATTGGCCCGGCGCGTTTCAATTGCTCGCTGGAATTTGGGAAGCGCTTTTTGTGTTATTTTTAATCAAAGTTATCGGTTTGCCCGGGATACCTGCACAAGATTTTAACTTGGGAGCTTTTGCTTTGCATTATAGTTTAGTGTGGCTGGCTATTTATCTGGCGTCGCAAACACTGATGCGGATTTTCTTTCCATACTGGCGTTTCCGAGGCGGGCAATGGTTTTAATAATACCTGTAGGGGCGGTTCTTACCCACAATAATCGCCTCAAACCAATAATCTCATAAAGCCGCCCCGGCTATTCTACCAATTCCCAATTCCCAATTCTCAATTGCCTACAGCATTTATAGTAAAGTTCACCGCTCCCTAGGCACCCAACATAATTTATAGTAAGCTCAACTCAAAATTGCTGCGATCCTTGAATGCACCGTCCTCCTTGTATTTTCTCATTTTTTTCAGGTTCAGGCTTGCTCGATCTGGGTTTTGAGTCGATCGGCTTTAATGTAGCGTATGTCAATGAAATTTTCCCACCTTTCATGCAAGCATACCGCTATTCTCGGCAGTGCCTGAATTTGCCGCTACCAGAATACGGATATTGCGAAGGAGAGGAAGCAGATGTAACTCGACTTGTAGGGGGAAAACCAGCTTTTCGCCTGCGGGAGTTGATGCAGGATGCCCGCAAGCATCACGATATTGTGGGATTTATCGCGGGGCCACCTTGTCCTGACTTTTCTATTGGCGGCAAAAACCGAGGTGGGGAAGGAGATAAAGGTCAACTTTCTGCTTCCTATATTGAATTGATTTGTCAGCAGCAGCCTGATTTCTTTTTATTTGAAAATGTCAAAGGTTTGTGGAGAACCAAAAAACATAAAGCTTTTTACGACGCACTCAAAAATCAGTTGTCTGAGTCGGGATACGTTTTTGCCGAACGTTTAATTAATGCGATAGAATATGGTGTCCCGCAAGATAGGGATAGAATTATTTTGATTGGGCTTAGAAAAAACTTTGTCAAAAATCTGGGTATTTCCCTAGAGGAAAAAAGCCAAATGTTATCCGAAGAATTATTTCCTTGGCAAAGTCAGATATTATATCCCAAATCAGAAATTTTTTCTCATCCTTGGCCTGAGAGAACGGCATTTGCACGTGATTGTTTCTTGCCGTGTCCTGATGGCATACCCCAAGAGTTAACGGTTGAATTTTGGTTCCAAAGAAATGACGTTCTCAACCATCCCAATGCCAAACACTATTTTCAACCCAAAGCAGGCATTAAGCGGTTTGCTTCGGTTGATGAAGGAGATGATTCAAAAAAATCTTTCAAGCGATTGCACCGGTGGCGTTATTCGCCAACAGCTTGTTACGGCAATAACGAAGTTCACTTGCACCCTTACAAACTTCGCCGGCTTTCTGTTGCAGAAACGCTGGCTGTTCAGTCACTGCCAAAAGAGTTTGCCCTGCCCGCTAAGATGACGTTGACTAATATGTTTAAAACTGTTGGCAATGGGGTTCCTTATTTGGCTGCACAAGGTATTGCCAAAACAATTTTACATTTTTTAGGTCACTAAAAAAACAGAATAGCCAGATACCAGAGTTCGCAAAAATTGTCGCTGATTTAAAACTATTTGTAGCGGTAAGAAGCGCATTGTACACCCTAGAATTACTAAAATATCCAGTAGCGGTAAGAGCGCATTGCAACCCTAGAATTACTAAAATAAGGTACGCAATGCGCACCCTACAATTACTAAAAGTCTCAATTACCAGACGTATCTTGTTTAACAGAGAAGTGTTATAATAAATTGTTAAGGTTGAAAACCTATATTTTTTATTGCCTGCAATTTGCCATGACCGTTAAACCCCGCCGCTATCACATCACTACTTTCGGATGCCAGATGAATAAAGCCGACTCGGAACGGATGGCCGGCATTCTCGAAAATATGGGCTTTGAGTTCTCGGAAGACCCGAACGAAGCTAGCTTGATTCTCTACAATACTTGCACGATTCGCGATAATGCCGAACAAAGAGTTTATTCTAACCTAGGAAGGCAAGCTCATCGCAAGCGCCAAGAACCGGGTTTAACTTTAGTTGTAGCTGGATGCGTCGCGCAGCAGGAAGGTGAAGCGCTGCTGCGGAGAGTGCCGGAATTAGACTTAGTAATGGGGCCGCAACACGCTAACCGACTTGAAGATTTGCTGGAACAAGTTTTTGAGGGCAATCAAGTTGTGGCGACTGAAGCTGTTGAGATTATGGAGGATATTACTAAGCCGCGCCGCGACAGCAAGGTGACTGCTTGGGTGAATGTAATTTACGGCTGTAATGAACGCTGCACTTATTGTGTTGTTCCGAATGTTCGCGGGGTTGAACAGTCGCGAATGCCGGAGGCAATTCGCGCGGAAATGGAGGATTTGGGTCGCCAAGGTTACAAGGAAGTAACTTTATTGGGGCAAAATATTGATGCTTACGGACGCGATTTGCCGGGGACAAAAGCGGACGGCAGCTACCAGCATACTTTGACGGATCTGCTTTATTTTTTGCAGGATGTGCCTGGTGTCGATCGCCTCAGATTTGCTACTAGCCACCCGCGCTATTTTACGGAGAGATTGATTAAGGCTTGTGCTGAATTACCGCAGGTTTGCGAACATTTTCACATTCCTTTTCAGTCGGGAGATAATGATATTTTGAAGGCGATGTCGCGGGGTTATACTCAGGAAAAATACCGCCGGATTATTGATACAATTCGCCGTTATATGCCGGATGCTTCGGTTACGGCAGACGCGATTGTGGGTTTTCCCGGGGAGACGGAAGCGCAGTTTGAGAAGACTTTGAAGTTGATCGAAGACGTTGGTTTCGATTTGGTGAATACTGCTGCTTATTCGCCGCGCCCGGGGACGCCGGCGGCTTTGTGGGAAAATCAGTTGAGTGAGGAGGTGAAAGCCGATCGCCTGCAACGGATCAATCATGTGGTGACAACAACGGCGATGGAACGATCGCAGCGCTATTTCGGACGCACTGAAGAGGTTTTGGTGGAAGTCCAGAATCTTAAAGATTCAACTCAGGTGATGGGACGCACTCGCGGCAATCGCCTCACATTTTTTAAGGGCGATATTGCTGAATTGGCGGGTAAAATTGTGCGGGTTAAAATTACAGATATTCGCGCTTTTAGTTTGACAGGGGAAATGCTTTAAATAGCACCGGAATGAGATAGGGGACGGCTTACTGGTGAACTTTTCTAAGAAGATGTAATTTTTTTTACCGCAGAGAGCGCAGAGGACACAGAGGAAGAGTGGAAGGGAGGAGATAAGTAGTTTTAAAGCGGTTCGTATGTGCCTTCGTTGCGCTCTCTGCGTGTATATTTGTCAAAAAGTAGCGGGAGTATTGAAAAATGACAATGATGCGGATCGGGCTATTGTTCGGGGGGCGATCGGGCGAACACGAAGTCTCTATTAGTTCGGCGCGGGCGATCGCCCGTGCCCTCGCTGCTGACGAAAATGCCTCTAAATACGAAGTTCTGCCCTTTTACATCCAAAAAAACGGCCGCTGGCTGTCGGGAACATTACCTCAACAAGTCTTAGCCAGCGGAAAACCTCTGGAAATAGAAGAACAACCAGCACAAGACGACTCTCCCACATCTCGACAGTTTCCTAATTTTAATGCCGTAGATGTTTGGTTCCCTGTTTTGCACGGACCCAACGGTGAAGACGGTACAGTGCAAGGGTTGCTGAAATTAATGCAAGTTCCTTTTGTCGGTTCCGGGGTTTTAGGTTCGGCGCTGGGAATGGATAAAATTGCGATGAAAATGGCTTTTGCTCAGGCTGGTTTACCGCAGGTAAAATATATCGCTGTCAACCGTTCAGAAATCTGGTCTAATCCTTGCGTTTTCCCCAAATTGTGCGATAAAATTGAAGCAGAGTTGGGCTATCCTTGCTTTGTAAAACCAGCCAATTTGGGTTCGTCTGTGGGAATTTCTAAAGCTCGATCGCGCGCTGAATTAGAAGCAGCTCTCGATAGCGCCGCCAGCTACGACAGGCGGATAATTGTCGAAGCGGGTGTGGTTGCTAGAGAATTAGAATGTGCAGTTTTAGGCAACGATAATCCCAAAGCTTCAACTGTGGGAGAAATTACTTTTCAAAGCGATTTCTACGACTACGAAACTAAATATACCCAGGGACAAGCCGACT
>JAICRN010000223.1 GCA_025937335.1 Microcoleus sp. TY_ISSM_2_bin.22 | reverse complement strand
TGTCTAAGTTTCGCAAAAACCCAAATAAATGAGTAAAAAATAACAAGATTACTTATGTCGATCGTTAAAGATCGATCGCGGAAGTTAAAATAAGAAACTGGGGAAATAAAAAAATGGTAAAAGATAAAACCGTAGCTGTTGTGTTAGCTTTCTTTGTAGGAGGTTTCGGAGTTCATAAATTTTATTTGGGCAACAACTTAGCAGGGGTATTATACTTGCTATTTTCTTGGACATTAATTCCCTCAGTGATCGCATTTTTCGATTTTATCGGCCTGCTGCTGATGTCGGAACAAGCTTTTCAGGTACAGTACAATGGCGGCACGTTGCCGTCTGGGTATGTCCTCAGAGCGGCAAAAGATGTAACAGGGGCGATCGGCGAATTGAAAAAACTTTACGATATGGGCGCAATTACCGCCGAAGAATATGAAGAAAAACGCCAAAAACTGCTGCGAGAATTGTAAGCAAGACTAGCTCCACGGTGACAAAAAAATCGGTTTATTCGTAAATTCCAGGTTGCCCAAGCCAATATTTTGGTAGAAATCTGGTTATTGCGACCGAGCGCATCTTAGTAAGTAAAATAAAGCCTTTTTAAGGATAGAAATAAAGTGTCTCAAGATTTATACTGGCTGCGTCAAACTCCAAATTGGGTGTGGTATGCTTTTATTCCCTACTTCGGCGGATTGGCGATCGCCTATGCAGGCCAAAAGTCAAATATTCGCAGTTGGATGGGATGGGGTATTGGCATTACTTTAGCAGCACTCGCGGTATCTTCTTCAGCTAATTTGGGTACGCTCGTTTGGATCGCTCAAATTGTCACTGCTTTTAGTTTGAAAAAGCGCTATCTGATCAAAACCGCACCCAGAGGTTTACTGGTTCCTGCAACTGCGACGAATGCCGAAGAACTGGCAAACGTGCGCGGCAAAATAGATATTAACGAGTGTACCAAAGACGATATGGTCAGAATCTTGGGTTTGCCGATCGTCTACGCTAACGATATTGAATCTTTGCAAAACGAAGGCTACATTTTTACCCACGCCGAAGAGTTATCAGAAATAGCCGGAGTTCCCGAAAGTCACGTCCGACGCATCGCCCCGATGATTTGCTTCAGCTACAATTATCAAAAAGAATCGCAGTTTACTTGGAAACGGTTAAATATTCTTTCGCCGGAAGAGTTAATCGCCAGCGGTTTAGATCGGGCTGTTGCGGAAAAAATAGTTAGAGAAAGGCAGAGAAAAGGCGCTTACAAATCAGTTCTCGAAGTCAAGCGGCGGACGGGATTGCCTTTTGATTCCTACCGCCATATTTGTTAATTTGCAGTTGTTAGCACGAACAGCTTATGACAGCAAAAAATTAGAAGTTGACGGACAAAAGTTGTATGATACAGATTACCTGAGATGG
Organism: Microcoleus sp. TY_ISSM_2_bin.22; assembly: GCA_025937335.1. GTDB lineage: Bacteria > Cyanobacteriota > Cyanobacteriia > Cyanobacteriales > Microcoleaceae > Microcoleus. The sequence continues at coordinate 6,955 of JAICRN010000223.1, read as the reverse complement.
ATGAAAAATACGGTGGAAAAGTTCCGGGTTCGCGATGATTCAAACATCGACTGAGAAAATATGATTGCAGAAATAGAATAGGACTAATCTCAAATCCGGTAGCATCGGAATTAATATTACCCACAGCTTTTGCAAAGGCAGTGCCCTTGGACTAGAATTAATCCGGGTAGTCCAAGGGCACTGCCGTTTCCTCCATATCATGTATGAGTGCAACCGGGAACGATCTCAGGCAAGCGTGTCACACTCGAACCGAATTGTAGGCTGCGTCAGACGAAGTTAAGAAATGACGATCGAGGGTTTCCGGTTCCGGGGCACCTTACTAATTCTGCCAGTTGCGTAAGTCCTGTAGAAGACATATTGAGTTTCTGCCGCCGGTTTGGGCCAGATGAGATGATTTAAGGGTAGCAGGGCAAAAAACTCGATCGCCTCCTGGTAATTGACATTGAATGCAACTGCTGGCAAAAATCTCCCTCAGCAGGCGGGCCCAGCGAAATTATTAAAACAAGTTCTCGACTCTTGACATTTACATCATAATGATACTAAGATGCCCTGGTAAAACCCGTATTGCCCCCCCTAGCATCAACTCCAAGCCAGGGCAAGTTTTCAAGACGATGCCTTAAATATCAGTGGTATCCTATCAGAATTATTATTGAAACCCAGAACGACACAATCGTAGCAGTACCGCTAACATCAAACTTATGTCTGACTCTCCTCCATCCCAAATCTCTCCAGAAGCCGCACCGGAAAGTGCTGCTACCGAAAACCGCACTGCCAAAACTCGGCAAATGTTGGGCATGAAAGGGGCCGCTAGCGGGGAAACATCCATCTGGAAAATTCGCCTGCAACTGATGAAACCGATTACCTGGATTCCCTTAATTTGGGGCGTGGTGTGCGGGGCGGCGTCTTCTGGAAACTATGTTTGGAACCTAGAGAATTTCTTAATTGCAGCAGCTTGTATGTTGATGTCAGGGCCGTTGCTGACCGGGTACACTCAAACTTTGAACGATTTTTACGATCGCGACATCGACGCCATTAACGAGCCCTACCGTCCGATTCCCTCCGGGATGATCTCGATTCCCCAAGTAGTAACGCAAATTTTGGTATTATTAGCCGCAGGCTTTGCGGTGGCTTATGCTCTAGACTTGTGGGCGGGTCATGAATTCCCCACAATGACTGTTTTGACTCTCGTCGGCGTGTTTCTAGCTTACATCTACTCGGCGCCACCGCTGAAACTCAAGCAGAATGGGTGGTTGGGAAATTATGCTCTGGGTGCTAGTTACATTGCCCTGCCTTGGTGGGCTGGTCAAGCTTTGTTTGGTACACTAGATCCGACCATTATGATTTTGACCCTGTTTTACAGTTTGGCAGGGCTGGGAATTGCGATCGTCAATGATTTCAAAAGTGTCGAAGGCGATCGGCAATTAGGGTTAAAATCTTTGCCAGTGATGTTTGGCATCGGCACCGCAGCTTGGATTTGCGTGTTGACGATCGACATATTTCAAGCTGGGATTGCAGGCTACCTGATCAGCATCCACCAAAACCTTTACGCGGTAATTCTCCTGCTGCTGATAATTCCCCAAATCACTTTTCAGGATATGTACTTTTTGCGCAATCCCCTAGAAAATGATGTTAAATATCAGGCAAGTGCTCAGCCTTTCCTGGTTTTGGGTATGCTGGTAGCAGCCTTGGCACTCGGTCATGCGAGTTAAGCAGAGTTGTAAGCTTTGAGTTGTGAGGTTTGAGTTAAAGAGTTTTTAATTCAAAAAATCTAATTCAATTCAAAAAAAAATACCAAACTCCGCAGGGTTAAGAAAAGTTTTGAATTGTGAGCGGTGAATTAAAGGGTTTTTAATTCAAAAAATCTAATTCAAGGCAGCGTGTTAGTGAAGAAAAAATGTCGAATTAAAAATTAAAAATTGAAGAAAGCTAGCTTTTAAAATTTTTAATTTTTAATCGGACTTGATGAGGTTTGAAGGTCTGAACGTGGCAGAATTTTTCTCAAATATTAAAGATAAATTGAGCAAAGTCACTAACGCAATAAGCGGTAATTCCCATCGAGAACCGCCGAAGTCTGCGAATGGCAATAAGCTCAACTCGCCGGAATCGGAGGCGGAATTTTATACGCGGACAAGGGATGAGCGAGCGGAGTATGTGGTATCCGAAGATGCTGCACCTCTAGAAGAGTCAGAATATTTAGAGTCAGAATATTTAGAGTCAGAATATTTAGAGCCAGAATACGCTCGATATCCAATAGTCAAGCGCGATTGGGAAGGGTTGAAGCGCTTAATTGCTTGGTTGGAAATTCAACCTCAAGTTACCAGCTTGCAAACCAAGGGAAAAGAATTGTTGCGGCCGGGATTAAGTTTGCTGGGAACTAAATTACCCCAAAAATTGGATAGTAGCGAATTGCGGGAAAATAGCGAATCGCCGAACACCAAACTGCAGAGACATACGAAACTACAAGAAAGTACCGCACCGCAGGAAAATACTAAAAAACGGATCTCCCGTCCCCCTAAATTTTGGATACGTTTAGGTGTGGTCAGTATAGGCGGGGGCGCTTTAATCTACTGTTTGTGGATTTTGTACACCTTAGACAAAGGTTTGCCGGATGTTAACGATTTGTCAGCGTTTAACCGGGACGGAACGCTGACAATTAAGGCAGCAGATAATACGATTTTGTTGCAGTCGGGGCCTGCAACTAGAGATAAACTGAAACTTAAAGAAATTCCCGAACAGTTGGTTAAAGCTTTTATTGCCATAGAAGACCGCCGTTTTTACAAACATCGCGGGGTGGATTATCAAGGTATTGTGCGCTCCATTGTTTCTAATTTGATAGAAAGAGATGTAGTGCAGGGCGGCAGTACAATTACGCAACAATTGGCTCGCGTTGTTTTTCTCAATCAGGAAAGAAGTATTAAGCGGAAAGTCCGGGAAGCTCTTTTAGCTCAGAAAATAGAGCGAGAGTTGAGTAAAGACCAAGTTTTAGAACGGTATTTAAATCTAGTTTATTTGGGTTCGGATGCTTACGGTGTGGCCGATGCGGCTTGGGTTTTCTTTAGCAAAACAGTCGATAAATTAACATTGGCAGAAATGGCAACTTTGGCGGGTTTGCCGCCGGCACCGAGCGAATATTCGCCTTTGGTTAATCCCGATATTGCTAAGAAACGCCGCAATCTTGTGCTGCAACAAATGCAGGAAGCTAAGGTAATTACAGAGGCTCAGGCGAAGGAGGCGATGGCGGAACCTATTGCAGTTAAACCAAGTGCGCCGAAGCGATTTAAAGTAGTCGCGCCTTATTTTGCTAGTTACATTCGGAAGGAATTGCCGCGCTATGTTTCTCAGGATGCTTTGGAAGCTGGCGGTTTGACTGTTGAGACGACGGTGAATTTGAAGTGGCAGAAAATAGCGGAAGAAGTTGTTAAAAATGCGATCGAAGTTGATGGTCGCCGTCAGGGTTTTGAACAGGCGGCTTTAGTTTCTATGGACACTAAAACTGGGGAAGTTAAGGCCCTGGTGGGCGGCGGGAATTTTAAGGAAAGTCAGTTTAATCGTGCTACGCAGGCTTTGCGGCAGCCCGGATCGACGTTTAAAGGGTTGGTTTATGCCACAGCGATGGCGGCTGGTTTTTCTCCCTATGACGGTTACGAAGACGAACCAATTATTATCGACGGCTATCAACCGAATAATTATGGCAAAAAATTTAGCGGTTGGCGATCGATGTCTGATGCTTTGACCCGTTCGGTGAATGTCGTAGCTGTAAAGGTGTTGATGGATGTCGGGTTTGAACCGACGATAAAATTAGCCCGCGATATGGGAATTAAGTCTAAATTGAGTCCGATTTATTCCCTGGCTTTGGGTTCTTCGGAGGTGAATTTGCTGGAGTTAACCAATGCTTACGGTACTTTAGCATCGCAGGGTAATTTTATTGAAGCCCACGGAATTAAGCGGGTGATTAATCAGCGGGGAGATGTGATTTATCAGGCTAATTTTAAACCGAAGCGGGTTTTGGATAAGGATAGTGCAGCGATTACTACTTGGATGTTGGAGGGTGTTGTGCAAGACGGTACGGGGGGACCTGCTGCTTTAAACGATCGCGCTGTAGCGGGCAAAACTGGTACTTCGGAAAATGTCAGGGATTTGTGGTTTATTGGTTACATTCCGCAGGTTGTGACTGGGATTTGGCTGGGGAATGACGACAATTATCCGACTTGGGGAACTAGCGGTACGGCGGCGTATAATTGGCGCGATTTTATGAGTCAAGCTGTTAAGGGAATGCCGGTTGAGAAGTTTCCGAAGTTGCCGGAGTTGGAGGGCCGCAAGGGCAGTATTAAGGCAAAACCGGTGGAGCCTAAGAGGATTATTCGGGGGATGATTGTGAATGAGGATGGTGCGATCGTACCTTACAATCCTAATCCTGAACCGAAGTATTACCCACCGCAAGAGCCAGCTTATCAAGAACCTGCTTATGAAGAGCCGGCTTATCAAGAACCTGCTTATGAAGAGCCGGCTTATCAAGAGCCTGCTTATGAAGAACCGGCTTATTAAACTATCGGTTTGCAGTAAGGAATTTACTCCATTTTCAATTGCTTTAGCCTTACCATAAAAAAGCCGTCCATGTGATGTCTGTGCGGCCACACTTTCACCCATCCTTCGGGTGATGGCTGTACGGGTAAATCAATTGTTGGCGGTTCTATTTGCCAGTTAGGATTGCTGTCTAAGAACGATCGAATAACTGTTTCATTTTCCAAGGGATGAATTGTGCAAGTTGCATAAACTAATACGCCGCCGGACTTGACAAAGGTCGCTGCATTTGCTAGCAATTCCGATTGCAGTTGAGATTGTTGTTGAATGTTTTCGGGCGTGTGTCGCCAGCGGGCGTCGGCGCGGCGGTGGAGGGTTCCGAGGCCAGAACAAGGTGCGTCTAGTAAAACTCTGTCTGCGAGGTTAACAAACTCTGGGAAATGGCGGCTGTCTCCGGTATGAATTTTAATGGATTTCATCTGGAGTCTGTCTGCATTTTCTTTAAGTTTTTTGAGTCTGCTGGCGGTTTTATCGCAGGCATAAATAGTGCCTTCATCCTGCATTAATTCGGCGCTGTGGGTGGTTTTTCCCCCTGGCGCGGCGCAGGCGTCGATGATAGTTTCCCCTGGCTGGGGCCCTAGTAAATGGGTGACTAATTGAGCGCTGCTGTCTTGGATTGTCCACCAACCTTCGCTGTATCCGGGGAGGTTTTGAATTGCGCCTATGCTGCCATTTAGTCTTAATGCTTGTGGCAAGTTGGGGATTCTGCTAGTTGAGATGCTGTGGGATTTGAAGGCAGCTTCGATTTGGGCGATCGAGCTTTTTAAGGGATTGATTCTCACGTCAATTGTGGGGGATTGGTTGAACCATTCACAGAGTTGTTCGGTTTCGGTTTCGCCTATTTGTTCGATCCACAATTCTATTAGCCATTCGGGGAAACTGTGCAGAATTCCTAGGCGTTCGACAGTAGATTTATAATTCGTAACTGTTAATGGGTTTAAGTCGCTATCGGTTAAACGGATGTATTGGCGCAACAAACCGTTGACAAAACTGCTAAGTCCTGAAAATCCGTTTTCTTTTGCTAGTTGAACGGTGGTATTGACGGCGGCGGAGGGGGGAATATGGTTGAGATATTCGAGTTGATATAAGCCTAAATGTAGGATGGTGCGGAGTTCGGGCGGTTGTTGGGAGGATTTCTTTGTGGCTAGTTTGTCGATGATAAAGTCGATCGATCGCATTCTCCTGACGCTACCGTAAACTAATTCTGTCACTAAACGCCGATCGAGATCGTTGAGTTGAGAATTGCCGAAAGCGCGATCGAGTGCGGCATCTGCGAATGCACCGCGGCGGTGGACTTCGCGGAGTGCGAGAAAGGCTATTTGGCGGGGATTTTGCATAGCTGGTTAGTGATAAAAATACTCGGCGATGGGAAATCGCGTCTACACAAACAAAGTCCGCCTTCGCGCACTATAATCTAAATAACTGCTTATTTATTTTACCATTTCCTGTTTCAAGTTTCTGTACCCTTGATTAAAAGGTAATATCTTATGACTCAAACATCTGTAAGAAATACAAAAAAAATTGACAAACAAACTCCTTCGGAAGATGCAGAAAAGATGCTGCCGCTGGAAAATGGCGATCGGCTTTCGCAGCCTGAATTTCACGATCGCTATCTCGCCATGCCGCAAGTTAAGAAAGCTGAACTAATAGAAGGAGTTGTGTATATGCCATCGCCTGTACGTTTTGAACCTCATGCTGAACCTCACAGTAACATTATTGGCTGGCTGTGGAATTATCGGATTGCTACTCCCGGTGTTCGCCTGGGCGACAATGCAACGGTACTCTTAGATGGCGATAATGAACCGCAGCCAGACGCTTTGCTGCGAATTGAAAATGGGGGAAATTCGCGCATTACTGATGATGATTACGTGCAAGGTGCGCCGGAATTGATTGTTGAAATAGCGGCTAGTACCGCGTCTTACGATTTGCACGATAAGAAAAAGGCTTATCGGCGAAATGGGGTGCAGGAGTATATTGTTTGGCAGATTAACAAAAAACGTTTGTATTGGTTTAGGCTAGATAAAGGTAAGTATATTTCTATTCAACCTGATGAGAATGGGGTTGTACACAGTGTAGTTTTTCCTGGTTTGCGGTTGGCTGTGGCGGCTTTGTTGGAGGGTGATTTAGCGCAGGTGATGCGGGTGTTGCAGGAAGGGATTAATTCGGCTGAACACGCGGAGTTTGTTAAGTTTCTCGGCGGTTGAAACGGCGTCTACACAAACAAAACCCGCCTCAATCAAAGAAACGGGGTTTTTGGCCGTTTTTCCGCTGTAACCCGTCTTCTGGGCAAAAAAACCGGTTTCTGACCACCCGTGCGTCCTGGACTATAACAGTGTCAAAGTTCCTCTGGATTTATCCCCATTTCTCGTAGTTT
>JAICRN010000544.1 GCA_025937335.1 Microcoleus sp. TY_ISSM_2_bin.22 | reverse complement strand
TGGGTAATATTAATTCCGATGCTACCGGATTTGATATAATTTTTGGAGAACAGTCAAAATTTAAACAATCTTCAATTAGCCTACTCCCGATTTAAGTGGGTTTCGGGTTACACCGGCATAATCAAGTCGAGTCAACAGTTAACAATCAACCATTCAGTTTTTCGACCCCGAGTCAATCGATTTTAGATTTTAGATTTTAGATTTTAGATTGACTTGCGCGAGATAAATGCTCTTTATTGAGGATTTTAGATACTTCGACTTCGCGAGCGTACAAGTTTTAGATTAAAGAATTGATTCCACGGATAAATCACGTGGCGGGTACCACCTTTGAAATTCTTGGTCAACAATCATTTCGCTCGTGCAACCGGAATTAATATAAGTTGGTTTCGGGTGATGGCGATCGCAATTGCGGTAAACTTCAAATATGCCATCTGCGAGTAATTACCGATCGATCTTTTGTCTATGACTCTCCAATTAAGCGAAAAAGCCAAAGAATTAATCCCCAAAGCCCGAATTGTCAGCTTATCCGCCTGGGAAAATTCCCACTCTCCAGCAGAAATCCAACTCTTTCAGGCTGCTGACGATGCAGGCCGCTATCTCACCGATGAAGATTTACAACAACTTCACTCATCCGAACCAAAATCGGTTAGCAATGCCAAGTTCCTGCGCGACAGTGCGGCGGATATCGTATCCGAAGCCCGGGAACAAGTTTTAGCCGAATATCCTAATATTGCTCAGCCGGGAGGCGACCTTTATCCCCCAGCCAGGGCTGAAGCTTGTTGGCGAGATTTCTGGCATTTTCTCCGCTGCATTACCTATGGAATTGCGGGAAATACCCCCGAATTCACCAGCGATGAAGGACTGCATTACATGAATTTGCTTTATCAAGAATTGGGCGTTCCTTTGCCGGCAATGGTGCTGGGTTTGGAAGGTATCAAAGCCGCTAGTTTGAAGCGGTGCGATTCGGGCGATCGAGAAAAATTAGCTCCTTATTTCGATCGTTTGATTGAAAAGTTGAGCCAGTTTAGTTGATATTAAAGTCTAGGGTTAATTAAAGCGGGCTGTAATATCAAAATCGGCGATTTAATTGCTGCTAGACAAACCCAGTCCCAGCCAGGAGAGCGCGACTAAGAAATAAAGCGGGTATTTAAGCCGAATTTGGCATTAAGAATGTAGGCGCACCCTCTTGATTGGAGTCTGTACAGGCAAACTTTGTTTGTTTGGAAGTGATTTAAACCGCCGATTATTTACAACCAGTGGCTGGGGATCGGTGCACAATACAATCGGTTTTTACCCGCGATTATCGGAGATGAAAGCGCAATTTACAGCCCTAATTCTCCCGCGCGTAAAACCCTAAATGATTGGAAATAGGACGTTCCTGCATGGGGATTTTATTCTGAATCGGAGCATTCAACAGTTTCGCTCCTGACGGCGATGCTACTGCAAAAGTTACCGATCCGCCACCATCTAAATTTAGCACTGTGTCCGCTCCCAACTGCATCGAAATGTCAGTGATTTCGCTCAGTTTCAGACCTTCGCTGTAAAGCCTCTGCTTGCCGTCTGCCAGAATCAACCACAACTTGTCGCCTGTTTTGTCGATCGCCGCGACTGCACGGGGATAGGGTCGATCCTGTTTGCGTTCTTCCTGACTTGGTGTTACGGGTTTGCCATTTTTCACCAGCAAAGTATCTCCGGCAACTGCATGGGCGGTTCCCGGAGGACAAGTGCCGTTTTCGATTATTTGAGCGCGGTTTGTGGCATCAAAACAAAGGGCGGGAAAGTTTGAGTGCGGTTGAGAATAAGCTTGGCTTTTGGCAATGGCGTGTCCGACATTATTTACTCGATCGCCGCTGCGGGGATAGTAATTCCAAGGTGTTTCCTCGATGCAGGGATAAAAAAAATTGGCGTTGACTGCTAATTGCAATTTAAATTCTTTCAGGAATTCAGTAGCGGTGCGGGCATGGGTTTCTGTTAAATCGGCTGTTGGGTTTCCGGGAGTGACAAAAATTCCTATTCCCGGCGCTTTGAGGTCGATGCTAACAATGTGAATTAGGGTGGGACGCGGATCGGGCAGAAATTCCCTGCGGTAGGCTATTCCTTGAAAGAGCGATCGAGCTTCGTTTGTTTGTTTGGGACGCAAAAAGTAGGGAATGTTGTAGAGTAGTATTGGTGCGAGCAATATTCCGAGACCGAGGATAGGCAAAATTTGTTTGATATTGGGTACAGCAGTTAGTTTCATTTGGTGAAGGAGATTTTTTTTAAACGAACCGCGAAGAAGGGAAGGACGCGAAGCAAGAGAAGAGAGAGAAGAGAAGAGGGTAAATTCACATTTTTTGAAATATGAATTATTCTGATTCTAATAATTTTAGCAATCAAATTTTACGAAATCGATCGTTTCGAGGACAAGTTCTTAACGGCGCTGATTTCAGCGGTGCGGATGTTCGAGGCTGCAATTTTAGAAATGCTCAGTTAGCGGGTGCGAATTTTATCGGTGCGAAAATCGGGCTTTCTCGGCGACAGATTGCTGTTTTGAGTGCTGGGGCGATCGCGGTTTGTTTGGTTGTGGGCGATGTTCTGACTCGACTGATTTTGGGAACCCAAGGACAGGTACCGGAGTCTGGCAGTTGGCCTTTTGTTCTGTTGCTGTACGGGGTTTTGAGCGCTGCTGGCTTCGCTTCGGCGATCGCCGGCAAACAGCCAGAAACCTCAAAAGCGGGTAGATTTGCACGAACAATTTCTGCTATTCTATCAGGAGCTTTGTTGGGATTTTTCTATGCTGGCACTGCAACTAATAAGAATTCTCAGGCTGCTATTGCTGGAATGGCGATCGGCGGGGTGTTAATGTTTTTTGTGAGTTCCCGGATTCGCAGCCAATTGGCAAAGGTGGCGATCGTATCGGCTGGAAGTGTGGCGGCTTACGCAGCGGCTTTTTTGTTCAGTGCAACGGCTAGCGCTTTTCTCAGCACTCACAAACTGTTTTGGGGTACGTGTTTCGGTTTGCTGTCGCTGCTTTATCTTTGGTTTGCGTTTGTGTCTTTCTCTGCTATTGTTCGAGAAATTGGCAATGCTGAGGGTACTTCCTTCACAGGGGCAAATCTCACTGATGCTAAGTTCGATATGAATTGCATCAATCTAAAATCTAAAATTTCAAATCTCAAATCATATGACTGAAATTCAAACAGCAATCGATCCTGCAGAAAGCGACGCTGTGCTGCAAACGGTGAGGGAGCAAATGGCCCTCAAAACTTTCAATCCCAACGATAGCGAACTGCTCAAAAAGATGGTCGAATGTATGGGAGATTCGCGGGGAATGGTGAGGCTGAGTTTAGCCGAAACTCTCGGCTCAATTGGCAAACCTGCAACTCCTTCTTTGCTGGAAGCTCTAGCACATCACCCCAACCCTGTCGTGCGCAGGGCAAGTGCTAAAACGCTGACTCTGATTTGCGATCCCGTCGCCCTTCCCAACTTGCTAGAAGCTTTTTTGCACGATGAGGATACCGTTGTCAAAGGTTCTTCTGCTGCTGCTCTCGCCCAGTTGGGCGAACCGTCAGTACCGCATCTGCTGGAAGTTTTAGCCTCGCCCAAATATTCTGAAAATACCAAAGGACACGCGGCTTGGGCTTTGGCGTTTATTGGCTCGAAGGCGAAAGAGTCTTTGTATCGAGAAATCACCTCCGATTCGGTTGAGGTGCGGGCTGCTGTTGTGGGGGCGATCGCCAAAATTGCTCAAGAAGAACCAGAAGAAGCTGCCTTCAACTTGTTAGTTAATGCTCTCACAGATGATGCTGAAACCGTGCGAATCGAAGCAGCATCGGCTTTAGCAAATGCTGCTTACAAACCCGCCATTCCCAACCTCGTCGAGTTGCTGCACCATGCGAGTTGGGAAAGCCGAAAAGCGGCGGCTCTGGCATTGATGAAAATTGGCGTTAGCGAAAATCCGCCGGAGTTTTCTGTTGTTTTGGAACCGCTGGCATCTGCTTTGAATCAGGAGTCGGAATCGCAAGTGCGGCAGGTGCTGCAACTGGCAATTTCGCAGATTGAGAAAAAGTCGGGGGAGGAAGAGTGGGATTAAAGACAAAGCCTGCGGTTTCTCACCGCGCCTAGACAAACAAAACCCACTTCAAGTGGGTTAAAAGAATCTTTACTCGATCGGCTCTTGACCGCGAATTTCAAAGGTGGTACCCGCCACGTGATTTATCCGTGGAATCAATCCAAAATCTCAAATCAAAAATCCTCAAGAAAGAGC
>JAICRN010000381.1 GCA_025937335.1 Microcoleus sp. TY_ISSM_2_bin.22 | reverse complement strand
GAAGTAGGAATCAGCCACAAATCGTCTTGGTCGCACTTGAAACTTTCTTCAGCAAATTTGGGTAATTGACCCGTAGCAGTGAGGGATTCAGTGTTAACTAAAAATGGGGGAATTACTTCTACATAACCGGCTTTTGTGTGGCGGTCGAGCATGAATTGAATTATCGCTCTTTCCAGGGCTGCCCCGGCTCCCATTAAGCTCACAAAGCGAGGCTGAGCGATTTTTACAGCGCGTTCAAAGTTGATAATTCCTAATTTTTCGCCGATTTCCCAGTGCGGTAAAATACCGGGATTTTGGGGTATGTATTCGTCTCCCCAGCGCCGGATTTCGATGTTTTCCTCTTCATTTTTGCCGATCGGCGTTGACGGGTTCGGCAAGTTTGGCAGCGGTAGCAATAAAGCTTCTATTTGAGCTTTTAGGTCTTTTTCCTGTGCTTGCAGTTCGTTTGACTGCGTGCCGACTGCGTTGCCTTCTGCCTGCAGTTCCTGAACTTCGGGAGATTCGAGGGGTAAACCCGATTTTCTTTTTTGACCGATGAGTTTGGCAATTTCGTTGCTGCGGGCTTGCAGTTGCGATCGCTTGCCTTCCAACTCCCGCTGCTGTTTGTCTAAGAGCAAAATCGGCTCGATTTCATAGTTACCTCCGCGCAGGTTGAGGCTTTCTTGCACGGCTTGCGGGTTTTCTCGGATTAATTTGAGGTCTAGCACAGATTTATTCTAAATCTTAAATTTTAGAGCGGCTGGGACAGAACGAGATGATATAAAAGCTTTGTTAATCATTGGCATATTGAATCATAATTTATTCTGACTTAAAATCCTAATTGGGTGTCACCCATGAAGGGTGACACCCCACAAATGTATGTTATAGTTGCAAATATTAGTAGATGCACCCTGATAATTTTCTACCCCAGCCAGCGATGGTAGGGGTTTTTTGTTTTGTGGCATGGAATTGAAGCCCTGAATGCACGATCGGTCTAAAAAACCCGGTTTCTTGTGATTATCGTCTCAAATGAGGCAATTACGTCAAGAAACTGGGTTTTTGCGTCCAGGACTAGGTTACTAAAATATCTTTCCGGTTAAAAGTTAAAGCCTGTGCGAAGCAACCAAACCCATTGAGTGTCGTTGCGGCTGTCATTCTCAGGATTAACAACGACCCAAGCAGCAGGGGTGATGGAAATGTTGTCGTTGACCTGAAAGCGATAGAACGCTTCAATGTGATAGGAAGTATCTCGCTCGCGGCGCACATTACTGCTCGTCACGCGGCCTGGCAAACCCACCAAAATCCCCGGTAGGTTGCCTTCACCTCCGAGATCTGGGAAACTTATCCCGATCGCTGCATACACAATATCGGCGCGATCGTCCCCGTCAACATTTAGCAAAACCACGCCACCTCTACCATCAGAAACGCTGCTAACACCGGAATTTTCGGCATTGGCGCGAGTATAAACGCCCCAACCGTGAACTTGCAACCGGGGAGCAAGGCGGTAGAATCCTTGTACGCCTACAGAATCGCTGGAGGTAGCAATATTGTCCCCAAACGGTCGCGCCGCCAGAAAACTGCCCGTACCGCCTGTGAGATCGGCTTTACCGCTGGGTGCAAAGGTACGAGAATAGGCTACGCCAATGGCGCCGCGATCGCCCCGGTAGGCAAGCTGAACCAGAGCATTGTACGAACCGTTGAATAAACCGTTACTTTGCTGCGAGAGATTGGGATTGCCGGCTACATAGCCCACAGTCAGGGTGAGCTTTTTGGCGATCGTCCAGTTGACAGCAGCACCGCCACCTCCCCGGCGGTAGAGGGGATTGTACTGTCCGAACTTCGAGGGAATTCCCTCACTATCGCTGGCGATCGTTGGAGGAGTCAGCAAATCCGTAATATCGGGATACCCGACACCTGTGGGGCCGACGGTCAGCGCCAGATTAGAGGTCAGCGGGGTGACATACAATACGTGAGGGACGGTGATTGTGTTATCGACATTGCCATCAAAGTTCAAGGCCGTCATATTTGTACCCGTATTGTCGGCAATCCTGCCCAAGTTGCCGAATTCCAAACGGGTTCTCAGCATATCGCGACCGGTGAAGCTGGTTTCAAAATTTAATCGCCCCCGGTTGGCAACAATAGTGTTGGTGCGATCGCGCGAATCCCCAACACGGTTGCCGGAGGTATCTGTTACCACCACGATAATTTCCGCATTCAGCTTAGTTGTGGTGGAGAACTGATTCGCTTCTAATTGTGCTGTGCGTGCATCGAGAGTATCGACTCGACCCCGCAACACCGATAATTCAGTTGCAAATTCTGCTTGCAGCTTTTGGACGATCGCTAAATCTTCCCCAGTAATCTGGTTGGTTGTTCCTGCGGCAATTAGTTCGCTGACTCGATCGAGACAGCTATTCAATCCTGCGGCAAATTCGTACCGCGTCAGCGCCCGGTTTCCTCTGTAAGTTCCATCGGGATAACCGACAATACAGCCGTAGCGTTCTACTAGAGATTGCAGCGCCTGAAACGCCCAGTCAGTGGGTTTTACATCCGAGAGTTGAGAGACAGAATTCACCTGCGCGAAGGGGTCTTCTGCCAAGGTATTTAACGGTTCAGAAGCAACTAATCTATCAGTTGGTGCAGCAAAACTTGGGAATGATGTTAGTAGAATTACACCCGGTGTTCCCAGTATAAAAGCAATAATCAGGTGAGGAAAATGGTGGATGTGCATAGGACAAAGCTCCGCATAAGGAACCGATCGACCGAATTAGCAATATTACGCTGCGCTTGAACCGGTGCGAACTTTGTCAATCGTCACTGCGATAATTATCACCAGACCTTTGACAACTAACTGCCAGAAGAAAGACACGTTCATGAGAGTTAGTCCATTATTGAGCAGGGCAATAATTAAAGCCCCCAGCAAAGTACCCCAAATAGTGCCAATTCCACCTGTGAAACTCGTTCCTCCCAAAATTACAGCAGCGATCGCATCTAATTCGTAGCCTTGCCCCAACATCCCCGTCGCACTGTAGAGGCGCGACGCGCTCATAATTCCGCCTAAACCAGAAAGCAACCCACTGACGCCATAGACAAACAACAGCACCCGACTCACCTTAATACCTGTCAATCGTGCTGCCCGAATGTTACCTCCCACGGCGTAAATATGTCTCCCCAGAACAGTCCGCCGCAAGACAAACCAACTTGCTAAAACTGCGAGAAAAGCGATAATAACTAACCAAGGAATAGGGCCAACATAGCTGTTACCTATCCAATCGAAATTCAGATTTCTATTGATAACTGTAGTGCCGTTAGCTACTAAATAAGCAACTCCCCGCAAAGCAGTGTAAGAACCGAGGGTGACGATGAACGGAGGCAAACCCAAATAGGCAATTAGCGAGCCGTTAAGCAATCCCAAAAAGACTCCCGCTATTAACGCAGCCGGTACGGCAAACCAACCGAGACCTGGAACTAAGGATACCAGCACCCCGACAACTGCCGTCACACCCAAAATTGACCCAACAGAAAGGTCAATCCCGCCCGTCAAAATCACAAAAGTCATGCCGGTAGCAAGGACAATATTGATTGATGCTTGCCGAATGACGTTGATCAAATTTCCTAATGAAAGAAAGTTGGGTGTTACCAGGGAAAAAATTATACAGATGGCAATCAAAATCGGCAGGATGCCGGCTACTTGGATAAAATTTCTCCAAGCTTGAGCTTTACTGGCTTTCTGGCGATCGTTTGATTGATTTCTGGTGCTTTTTACTTCTGTTTGACTCATGATTTTGTTACCTCTGTTGCCCCGGTGGCATAAGCCATAATGTTCTCTTGCGTAATTGCTTCCCCAGTCGATCCGCCTACTTCACCGACGAGGCTTCCTGCTCGCATCACTAAGACGCGATCGCTCATTCCCACAATTTCCGGCAACTCGCTGGAAATCATCAAAATAGCTACACCCTGTGCTGCTAAATCGCTAATAATTCGATAAATTTCGCTTTTTGCGCCAATGTCCACACCTCGCGTTGGTTCATCAAGCAAAAGTACCTTTGGGTTGATAGCCAACCAACGTGCTAGTAATAACTTCTGCTGATTTCCCCCAGATAAATCCATTGCCCTGATGCTCGGACTGGCAAGACGAATGCCTAAGTCTTTAATGGCATCAGTCACAACTCTGGCCAGGTTTTTGGAATTGATTATGCCAGCTTTTGTCTCTCGATCCAAAATATTTAGCGTGATATTTTCACCCGAACTCATGTCTAGAAATAAACCTAGATTTTTGCGGTCTTCGGGTACATAGGCAATTCCTGCTTCAATGGCATCATCTGGACTCAAGATGTTTAATGAAGGTCGCTCTTTGATATCTTCGGGTACATAGGCAATTCCTGATTCAATTGCATTGGTTGGTTCAGAAATATTGAGATTACGACCTTCCAGTTTGATTTCACCGCTTGTCTTGCGATCGGCACCAAAAATCAGGCGGGCAAGTTCTGTTCTGCCCGCGCCCACTAAACCCGCTAAACCCACAATTTCGCCTGCATGAAGTTGAAAAGTTGCCGGCTTTACTTTGCGGCCGTCGCTTAAGTTTGTTACCTCCAGAACAACTGCACCGCGTGTTGTTTGATGCTTGTGTTCGTACAAATCCTGTAAAGAACGACCCACCATCATTTCCACCAGGCGCTCGGCAGAAATTTCGTGCTTTTCCAGAGAGCCAATATATCCGCCATCTCGGATGACGCTCACGCGATCGGCAAGAGCATAAATCTCTTCCATCCGGTGGCTGATGTAAATAATAGCAATGCCTTCGTTCCGCAAGCGGCGAACCACTTCAAAAAGCTTCTCTGTTTCGCGGTCTGAAAGCGCCGCTGTCGGCTCGTCCATCACTAAAATTCGACTCCGATCTTTGAGGGCCCTAGCTATTTCCACTTGCTGCTGTTCGGCAATGGAAAGTGTGGAAACTAGGTCTCCAGCATCAAAACTTGCGTCGAGGTTTGTTAATACCTCAGCGGCCCTACGCCGCATTCCATCTTGGTCAATGAGAGTACCTCCTTTGGTAAGCTCGCTACCCATAAAAATGTTTTCAGCAACTGTTAGATTGGGGGCGAGATTCAGCTCTTGATAAATAATGGCTATGCCCAAATCTCTAGCTTGACGGGGGTCTGTCATTTTAACAGCTTGACCGTCTATTCTGATTTCGCCTGCATCGGCTATGTAGGCTCCCGCCAGAATTTTCATCAGCGTACTTTTGCCCGCACCGTTTTCCCCCATCAGGGCGTGGACTTCGCCCGGGTAAACGGTGATATTTACATCGTGCAAGGCTGTAAAACCGTGAAAGGTCTTTGTAATACCTTGCATTTCGAGCACGGGCTTGGTTTTAATTGAATTTTGAGTGCTATTTACCATCGCCAATACCGTATGAAAATCTGCTTAACTATTAAACGCAAGATCCCCCCTAGCCCCTGCTTAAGGGGGGGACAAGATTCTTCTCAAAGTCCCCCTTCTTAAGGGGGATTTAGGGAGAGCGAGACTTGACTATAAACGAGAGATACAAAGGTTTTCAGGCTAAGTAGACATCTATGGTCACTCGCTTGTCCACCCTTTATGTTGATTGACGTTTTCGCGAGTAATCAGCGCGACTGGAATCAGAATATTTGGATTTGCTGGCTTTTTTCCTTTGAGAATGTCGTTACCGACTTCAACGGCTTTAGCTGCCATGCGAAATGGATCTTGAGCTGCTGTAGCCACAAATAAACTGTTGTTCTGCTTGAGTGCATCTAAAGCTTCAGGTGCACCATCGACTCCCACAATAAAGAATTCGCTCCTTTGTGCTTGTTTGGCTGCTAATTCTGCACCAATGGCACAGGGGTCATTAATTGCAAAAACAGCATCTATT
>JAICRN010000069.1 GCA_025937335.1 Microcoleus sp. TY_ISSM_2_bin.22 | reverse complement strand
TCGGGACGGGGCTTGCGTTCAAAACGGGGAGACGATGGTTCTGAGTCCTGACGGCGGCCTTCGCTTTTGAAGGGCTTGCTGTCGGAATTCGATCGCGAGGAGTTTGGTTTGGTAAATTTTCTCATGGGTTTCTTGTGGCAGTCAAAACGATTTTTGATTTTCGATTGAAGAATGGAAGAATTGACGGAGCAATCTTGGGGATGTGAGATTTTAGATTGGCTGGAGAGGAAGCATTGATTGAATAATTGAAGAATTAACGGATGAATCTTGAGGCTTTGAGATTTTAGATTGCCTGGATAGGAAGCAAGGATTTTACTGTGCTAAAGTTGCTAATTAATGGCTGATAAATCCTGTTTGCCCGATCGAGATTTTTGCTGTTTTATGTTACCCGCCGTGCCAGGATGGTTAATTAATCCTCCCCATTCCCAACTCTTAACTGCTACAACATCCTTTAAGTCTCAAGTTCTAAAAGTGCCAAAAGTTCGGTCAATCTTTTGGGATCTGTGAGGTACAAATATCCGACCAAGGTTTCTAAGCTGCTGGCTTGTTGGTATATTTCTGGATCTGCTCGCTTAGAACGGCCCGATGCGGCATTGCGGCCGCGCTTGACAATTGCTAATTCTAGACTGTTCAAGTAAGGAGAGAGCGATCGCAAGTGACGCGCTTGAGTTTCGGCTCGTACTTGCCCCACCACCAATTCGTGATAAGCTTGCAATCTTTTGGGCGGCACTAAGTACGAACTCCGAACGTAGAGTTCGTACACTGCATCTCCCAAATATGCCCACGCTGCGGGCGAAATCCTTTCTATATCTGCTGGTGTAGCCCTCGCAGGATGCTGTCGATTTAAACTGATATCATTCAGACTCAGTTTGAGCCCGTCATCTGCGATCGGCGACATACTTTTTTAAATAAAACTTCCGCACAGCTTGGTTGTTCTAGTCACTTACTTGTTTCGTCTTTCGTCACTTCAGCAATTATAGCGACTGCACGGCTTTGTTAACGCGATCGCTACGTGCTGGTTCCCTACTTTTTATACCATTTTTCCGCGTGTTTGCCACATATATTTTACTGGCTATCCACCGGATATCAAAGCATCGAGGGAAATAGCGGTTTGTGCGTGTCCCAGCTTCTGGGAAAATCGGTATTGTTATACCAGCACAACCATAAAAATTTGCTATCCAGCGTTGATAACCGGATAGCTAATTAAATCCACTTTTCGTCAAGCATCCTTGACGTTTTTTACCGCCTCATCAACCGAAGGCTGCAAAGACAAAAATTTCTCTAAGCGAACCAGTTTAACAGTCTGAGTTACGCGAGGATTTGAGACAATTTGCAATGTCCCCTCCAAGGTTTGGGCCTTCTTGACAAGTTGCACAAGTGCGCCCAAACCTGAACTGTCCACAAAATCTATCTGAGACAAGTCCAAAACTACGTGTTTTGGGCCCTCGTCAATACATTTGCTCAGTACCTTCCGAAAAGTAGCCTCAGAAAAAGCGTCCAGCAGGCCAGTCAGGCGAAATAACTGATAGTTATTCTTGACTTCGCGAGTGCCTCTGAGGCTAACGGTCAGGGTCAATGACTCAGGAATGACACCCTCCTAGCTAGATATGGCTTAAAGTCGAGGCTTCATTATAGGAGTTTTTTGGTCTTTTGTCTACAGTTTTTTTAGTCAGCGGTTTTTAGTTTTTTTTCAGGCAGCAGTCATTAGCGGACTGCTGACTGCTGGCTGCTGACTACTTACTGCTGGCTGCTTTCTGATTGTCTCGCATTGACTGCACGAATCGATCGAATAAATAGTCGGCGTCGTGCGGGCCGGGACTGGCTTCCGGGTGGTACTGGACTGAGAACAGCGGCAGGGTTTTGTGCTTCAATCCGGCTACAGTGCGATCGTTCAAATTGAGATGAGTAATTTCTACTTCGGGGACTAGGGAATCGGGGTCGATCGCAAAACCGTGATTTTGGCTAGTAATTTCTACTTGCTGAGTTAAACCCGCTGGATGATTCAATCCCCGGTGGCCGAACTTGAGTTTAAAAGTTTCTGCACCCAAGGAAAGTCCCAAAATCTGGTGTCCCATGCAGATACCGAATACAGGTTTGTCGGACTTTAACAAAGCTTTTGCCGTCGCGATCCCTTCCGTTACCGTCGCGGGATCTCCCGGGCCGTTGGACAGAAAAATGCCGTCCGGGTTGTATTTGAGGATTTCCTCCGGCGACGTGTCAGCGGGGACAACAATGACTCGACACCCGTAACTCGCCAAACGCCGCAGGATGTTGCGCTTGATCCCAAAATCGATCGCTACCACCGTCCACATTTTGCCGCTAGCAGGTTTGACTGTGGGACTGAACTCCCAAACCGAATCCGTGGCTTCAGACCACTCGTAAACCTTGCGGGTGGTCACTTCCCCAACCAGATTCAGCCCGGCCATGCTGGGGGCCTGTTGCACTTGCTCCAAAAGCTCCGCCTGGTCGAGAATCGCGGTCGAAATGCCGCCGTTGATTGCTCCCACCGTGCGAATTTTGCGAGTGAGGGCGCGGGTGTCGATCCCGTAAATTCCCGGGATATCGTACTGTTTCAGGTAGTCTTGCAGAGATTGCGAGCAGCGCCAGTTGCTGGGGCGGCTGCATACGTTGCGGGCGATTGCACCCCGAACTTGCGGGCGCGAAGATTCTTCGTCTTCGAGATTTACCCCGGTATTGCCCAATTCTGGATAAGTAAAAGTTACAATTTGACCGCAATAGCTGGGATCGGTCAATACTTCTTGATAGCCCGTCATTCCCGTATTAAATACTACCTCGCCAACGACCGTGGCGTCAGCGCCAAACGACCAGCCGCGGTAAGCAGTACCGTCAGCCAGGACTAGGAGAGCGGGTTGTGCAGTTGAAAGTGACATGGCATCCTTAATTACTTTCGTTTGGTTTAATTCTTACCACTGCCAGGGATTTGATGCTAGTCGGCAATATACAGATATTATTTTAATTTGTGCAAGAGTTCGGCAAAGCAAGGCACTTAGGTCACACGCAATCAAAAAGCAGCAACAAGTGCAAATTCTCCATCTCCCCCCGCGCCAGCAATTTATCTGCCAGTAGCTTAGGAGGCGGGCGGAAATTCTATATCTATACCAAAAGGCAGTTGCCGCTGTTACGATCGAGCTACAGCGTTTAACCAAACTATGGCTAGCAAATCTCCCTTGCCTTTACTCTCAAACTTATACAAACATCTACTGAACGCTCAAAAACTGCGCAAACCGTTACTGGTTGTAACAACTATTATTTCTCTGAGCGGTTCAATTTTAGTAGGGACTGTTGCCAACTCCTCGCGAGCAGTGGCTCAAGAAAGTGAGGGATGCTTCATGCGGAGCTCGTCAGGCCGAACCGTCAACCTCAGCCAATCAGTCTGCGGTTTTCTACCCGAAGCATTTAATCCCCCTACTTCGCCCGCAGCGCAGTCTGGAGTATTTCAGGCAAAAATTAAACGCCGAGAGGCTAATATCCCCGTCATAGAAGTCACGTTTAACGGCAAACAAAAGTTCGAGATGATGGTAGATTCTGGAGCTAGCGGCACAGTAATTACACCAGCAATGGCTAAAGCCTTGGGCGTTGTTCTTCAGGGAACAGTGCAAGCACAAACTCCCAACGGAGTGGCTACTTTTCCCCTCGGTCGCCTGACTTCTATTGAAGCTGGGGGTCTGGCAGTTCAAAATGTAGTTGTTGCCATCTCGCCATCCCTAGATATCGGACTTTTGGGTCACGACTTTTTTGGTAATAAAGATGTGACTATTAAGCAAGATGTCATTGAATTTCGACCGCGCTCTTAAAAAAAACGAAGAAGCCCGAGGGAAGAAGTCAAGAAAAATTGAAAATTCAATAATTTTTCTTGTTGGTTAGTTAAAACAAAAAATTCCTTCTTCCTTCATCCTTCTTCCTTTTTCCTTCATCGTTCATCCTTCTTCCACCCGTTACATCCGTTACATCCCGTACATTGTTCGTTGCCGAACTTCCTTCATTTCAAAAACTCAATCAACTGCTGCAACTTCACCCAAGATTCGCCGCTCAATAAAATGTCCTTAGCCAGAGAAACTCCTGCTGCGTGAGAACCCATAGGAATTGCACCTCCCACCTGAAAAGCCAAAGACGCATTCAAAGCTACAACATCCATTTGTGCTGGCGTACCTTTGCCTTGCAAAACGTTCCGCAAAATCTCGGCGTTTTCCTCAACATTTCCGCCTTTTAACGAGCCGATCGCACTTGGTGTCAATCCTACCTTTTGGGGGTCTAAAGTAGTGAGTTCCACTTTGCCACCCGACAAAACCGCCAAATCAGTCACATCACCCAAACCCGCCTCGTCCAATTTTTCTCTGCCGTGAACGACTACAGCTAACTCAGTCCCCAACTCGCCCAAAGCTTGGGCAATAGTTGATACCAGACTAGGATCGAACACCCCAATTACCTGCCCTGTAGGGCGCATAGGATTGACAAGAGGCCCTAAAAGGTTAAAAACAGTCCGTACCTTCAAAGTGCGCCGGAGCGACGCTACAGCCTTAAGTGCGGGATGCCACCCAGGCGCAAATAAAAAGGTGATACCCACGGAGTCTACCGCAGATCTCACCTTCGCGGGCTCGGCGTTGAGGTTGACTCCGAGTGCTTCCAACACGTCAGCAGAACCCACTTTGCTCGATGCGGAGCGATTTCCGTGTTTCGCGACTCGAACTTTGCCGGCGGCGGCCACAAAAGCTACAGCAGTGGAAATGTTAAACGTGGAAGCGCCGTCGCCGCCGGTGCCGCAAGTATCAATTAATTGGAGATTGGAGAGTGGAGATTGGGAATTGAAAACGCTCTCCGATTCGCCTGCAAGCGACTGAGAATGCAATACCTGAGCCATTCCTGCCAATTCTTGGGCAGAGATGCCTTTGGCTTGGATGGCGGCTAAAATTGCTCCTGAGAGGACGGGGGGAATAGCTTCTGCTAGCCATCCCTGCATCAAGTCGGCTGCTTGGGCGCGTGAGAGAGATTGTCTGTCTAATAATTGTTGCAGGAGGACTGGCCATACAGAAGAATCCGCCGTCTGGGTTGAAGTAGGGGATAACTCTGGCGTTGCTAGGAGAGGAGAATTTGTCATTTATTAGTTCTAGTCAAATTTAGCCCGATCGAGCTTTTAGGCCTAACCGAGAATCGATCGGGATTTTACCAGACTGGCCGACCAAATGAGAGCGCGATCGGGCCCAGATTTTTGCCCAAATGCCAGCACCGCTAAAGAATTTGTCCGTCCGCAGTCGCCGAATATGAATTTTTTGATACAACAATTACCCTCTTGTTATGCCAACTTTACAGAGAAACCCCAGATCGTACAACTGCCAGCAGTCTGCTGTATTATCTATCAGCAAGAATACTTAACAGTAACTCTGAGCACCCAAAGACCGATAAAAGTTTCCGACAGGAGTTGTGGAGAGCAAAAAATTTTAGAAATTAGGGAGCCCAAGATTCATCTGCGGAGTCAATTCTTTAATCTCAAATCTCAAATCTCAAATCGACTGACAGCACGGACAGGGAGCCTTTGGGTCATGCAGGCGGGTTAGTTGTCTTGGGTAAGAGTCGATCGAACTCTCACTCACAGCCTAAAAATAGACTCTTGCGGTTGTAGAAGTCGCAGCCTTTTATTATAGTAACAATAGCCTTGCCGCTAACTTATTTCAGGGTATTCAACTGCTAATATATTTCAGGGAGATTTCAACGAGCGGATTTGGCTCGGATACCTGCACCGCAGGCCGATCGATTTGGCGATCCGATTGTGACAGCCAGTCACGGCTCAAAGAAAGACAGACCGGATAAACTAAACTTTCATCAGCAGCAACTAACAACTAACAGCCCTGTATGACAGATGAATAAACACATTCGTGTCCGGCTGTGCCACAGCATCTTTCTGCCTCATTAACGGCTCAAGTTTAACAGGCAGTAGACCAAAAATATTCAACTCCAATCCAAGAGCAGGGTATTCACAAGTGGGAAATCAAAAATTAGAAAATAAATCGATAGAATGCCTGAATGTCGCGGAGGCACTGCACCAAATGGAAGCAAAATATTACAGTATGTTTGAAAATGCTGTGTCGGGTATTTTTCAAACAACCGAATCAGGTCGCTACATCAGCGCTAACCCAGCTTTGGCTCGCATCTACGGATATAATTCCGCAGCTGAATTGATGAGCTGTCTGACTAATATCAGCGACCAGCTTTACGTCAATCCACATCGGCGCGATCAGTTTATTTCTGCTTTGCAAGAACAGGGCGTGGTATCTGATTTTGAGTCGGAGATTTATCGCCGAGACGGCACAATAATTTGGATCGCTGAAAATGCGCGGGCTGTCTGCGATGAAGGGGGTAAATTGCTCTACTACGAAGGTTTTGTAGAAGATATCACCCAGCGCAAGCAAGCAGAATCGGGACTTCGAGAAAGCGAAGAACGCCTGCGCTTAATAATTGATGGTGTTAAGGATTATGCTATATTTATGTTAGATACTGACGGGTATGTAGCTAGCTGGAATTCTGGTGCAGAACGCATCTTTGGATACAAAGCTCATGAAATAGTCGGCAATAATTCGGAGTGTTTTTTCACAAAAGAAGATATTGAAATCGGCAAACCCCAAGAAAAATTAACCAGGGCCCTGGCAGAAGGTCGATACGAAAATGAAGGCTGGCGGTTTCGCAAAGATCGGTCGCGATTTTGGGCGAATATTATTGTTACTCCTTTGCGCGATGAAAGGGGACAGTTGCAGGGGTTTTCTCAAGTAATGCAGGATATTACCGAGCAAAAGCTGGCGGCTGAGGAAAAAATGCAGTTGATTGCTTCTTTGCAAGCGTCGGAAAAAAAGTTTCGCACTTTGTACGAATCGACGACTGATGCGGTAATGCTGCTAGACGAAGAGGGTTTTTTGGATTGCAATCCGGCTACTTTAAAGTTATTTGGATGCAGCACTGAATCGGAGTTTTGCGGCAAGCATCCTTCGGAATTTAGCCCGCCGTTGCAACCGGACGGACAAGATTCTATAAGTCTTTATCAAGACCGAATTAATACGGCTGTAGAAATGGGGAATTGCCGTTTTGACTGGCGGCACTGCCGTTTGGACGGTTCTGAGTTTCCGGCGGAAGTGCTGCTAACTTCTATGGATATCGGTGGCAAAATGGGGCTGCAAGCTGTGGTGCGCGATATCACTTATCGGGTGCAGGCTGAGGAGGCCCTGAAGCAGGCTAACGAGGTATTGGAATGCCGGGTTAAAAAGCGGACAAGTCAGTTGGAAGAGGCTATTACAAAGTTGAGATTGTCGGAAGAAAAGTTTTCTAAAGCTTTTCGATCGAGTCCAGACCCGATGATTATTACTACTTTTGCTGAGGGTCGTTTTATTGAAGTTAATGATAGTTTTTTGTCGATGACTGGTTACGCTTTAGAAGAAACGACCTGCAATACAGTACCGGGGTTAAATATTTGGGTAAGCCTTCAAGAGAGACTTAATTTTAGGCAAAGGTTGCACCAACAAGGTGTTGTTCGCAATCAGGAATGCGAGTTTCGGATGAAGTCGGGATCGGTGGTGGTGTGTTTGCTGTCAGCGGAATTGATTAATTTGGACGGCGAACTCTGTATGCTGGCGGTAATGACGGATATTACCGATCGCAAACAGGCCGAAGAAGCCCTACGGGAAAGCCAGCGGGCTTTGGCGACGCTGATGAGCAATTTGCCGGGGATGGCCTACCGTTTTCGCAACGATCCCGATCGCAGTATGGAGTTTGTCAGCGAAGGTTGCTATCAGTTATCCGGCTATTCTCCTGAAGAATTTATCGGCACTCGGCAAGTTTCTCTCTCGGAATTGACTCACCCGGACGATCGCGATAATTTGTGGAATGCCGTGCAAGTTGCCTTGCAAGAAAATCGACCCTATCAGCTCAATTACCGAATAACTTCTAAAAATGGCGAATTAAAATGGGTTTGGGAGCAAGGTTTGGGAGTGTTTTCCGACTCGGGAGAATTGATAGCTTTGGAAGGGTTGATTACTGATATTTCCGAGCAGAAACGCAGTGAAGAAGCTTTGCTGCGATCGCAAACAGAGTTAACCCAGCAAAAACTTCAACTCGAAAATACTTTGCACGAATTGCAGCAAACTCAAGCTCAATTGATTCACACTGAGAAAATGTCTACTCTGGGTCAAATGATAGCCGGTGTCGCTCACGAAATTAACAATCCCGTTAGCAGCGTCTGCGGCAATCTCGTTCACGTCGGCCACTACACCGAAGATTTGCTGAATTTGATCGATATGTACCAGCAGCATTACCCGCAGCCGCCGACAGCAATTCAAAAGAAAATTGAGGATATCGAATTAGAGTTTCTGCTAGAAGATTTGCCGAAAGCGATGTCCTCGATGCAGGTTGGGGCCGATCGCATTCGGGAAATCGTGCGATCGCTCAGAAATTTCTCCCGCAAAGATGATTCTCAAATGAGCAAGGTTAACCTGCACGAAGGGATTGAAGGAACGTTGCTGATTCTACAAAGCCGCCTGAAAGCCAGAGGTAACTATCCCGAAATTGCGGTAATTAAAGACTATGGAAATTTGCCTTTGGTTGAGTGTTATGCCGGGAAAATCAATCAGGTATTTATGAATTTGATCGGAAATGCGATCGACGCGATCGAGGAATACAACGAAGGCCGTTCAGTTACCGAAGCCAAAGCTAACCGCAGCAAGATTAAAATTAAGACAGAAGTCCAAAACTCCAATGCTGTAATTCGGATTTCTGACAACGGCCCGGGTATGCCCGAAGAAGTTTCCCAGCAGTTATTCGAGGCTTTTTTTACCACCAAACCCGCCGGTAAAGGCACCGGTTTGGGCCTGTCAATTTCCTACAAAGTTGTCCGAGAACACGGTGGCAAACTTAGCTGCGTGTCTGCACCGGGCCAAGGAGCCGAGTTTATCATAGAAATGCCGATCGAACAAATTAGCGATCGTTGACCGACTGAACCGGGAATTAGATGATACTGAGCCAGACGCGACAGCAGGACTGAACTTAGTCAAGCACAGGATATCCATATTTTCTGAAAACGAGATAGTGATGCAGTTTTTTGCTGCATTGAATAATAGACCTCTTGCAAAATAATTTTGTGCTAATATGCAAAGCTTAGCCAATTTTATAATCTAGCAGGTGTGGCAAGTTTAAGGAGATGCCAATCAACCCAATAATTCAAAGTTTGACCTAAACTAGAGCAAACTTTTAAGGATAACACATATTTTTTTTGCAACAGGTGTATTAAGTTATAAAAGGCTAGCTCGTGTGTGTCTTGCATCTTTCTCAATAAGGCTTGAGAAACTGGGTTCCTCTACGAAAAATCCGGAGTTTCAGGTAAGGGCAGTTGCAAAAAAGTAGTTTCTGGCTCTGGTGCAAGATGTGAGCAGACACAAAAAAAACAAGTTATGTCAACGAATGTTTTGATCCTAACATCTTCTTCCCTTCTGCGTTCTGCCCTCTGCCTTGCCTCAACAGTAAATATTAATTCCGACCTACTTAATTATCTCTGTGCAAATTGTCGATCGAACACTGACTTGAGCTTGCTGCGTAATAACCGTTGAATATGTAGATGCTTGCCTGGTTTCACTCGAGTCATGGTTCGGATAACCAGATTGTCGGCATCAAAATTTTCTAGGCCTTCAATTCGCGTGGGTTCCAATACTTCTGGGCATTCACTCTGAAGCTGCTGTCCGGCCTCACCAATTAATGCATACACTGCATCCAGATCCAAACCTGGTAGAGCTGGAACATCTACCTTGGCATAGCTGTATCGCTTGGAGTAATTGACGATTGAGCCGATTTCTCCGTTGCGGATAATCTGTAACTGTCCGTCTGGGTGACGAACATGAGTAGTACGGAGTTCGATGGCTTCAACTTCTCCCTCCAAAATCCGGTCTTCTCCCTTCCCTGCCTGGATGTAGTCGCCTACAAGATAGTAGTTTTCAAACAAAATGAAGAAGCCGCAGACAATATCGTTGATTAAGTTTTGTGCCCCAAACCCCACAGCTATACCGACTATACCTGCTCCAGCCAGAATGGGAGTTGGATTGATGCCGATTAAATTAAGAACAAAAATTCCTCCGACAAAATAAGTCACATACTTTAAGATACTTTTGAAGAGGGGAATGATGGTAAGACGCCGCTGCCGCTGCAAATCGGTAAGATGATCGGTTTTGAGGATTAAGTCTTCTAAGATGATATTAGTAAATTCAATAAATACTCCACACAGGAAATAGAGTCCAATTATCTGGATGATTTGACCTGAATAATTCGTAATCCAAGCGATGGAGTCGATGTCTTGAATAATTAGAGTTGCGATCGCAACATACAAAATGTATTCCAGTGCCTTCTTCAGTCCTGGCACTAAGTGTCGAAAGCGTTCATAGTGACGCAATACATTTTCGCTGCTGGAGTAACGCAGACTCAGAGCATCCAGCGTGTCGATCAGCACAGACAGCACTTTGATGAGCAACTGCCCTAGAGAAACTGCCAGATAAGCTTTGAGTCCGACTCTGAGATACTTGGTGACGACAGCCGGTGCGTTCAGAAAATCGCTGCACAAAATCAAAGCCAGCAGCCAAGTTCCATTTGATACAACCTTTTTGAGCGAGTTGAAAAATACCTCAACGCTTTCGTCGTTGGCGGTGATCTGATCCGAGCCTTGAGCCAGCACGCTGCCCCGATCCAGCACCTGTAGTAGAGAAGGTAGACTGAGCTTGACCAGCAATAGTAGGCTAATGCACTTCAAGAAGGCGATCGCTAGTTGGTTCCAAATTTTGCGGGGAATGCTGCTCAGCAAACCCAGGTAAAAGGACAACAGACTTTTCCCCTGAAAAATCAGTACCCCATTTACTCCTGCCACCAGCAAACACAGAGCGACGCAGGTCACGAGTAATATGACCGTGATATTTTGTCGCAGGTTCGTGACTTTTGGAGAGTGATTCCGAAACCGGGTTGACTCTAGCGCTTTCAAGCTAAAACCAGCCAACCAGTTCAAAAACACGAACCCAGCCACAAGCCCAGCAATTCCGAAAAGAGTAATGGCTATATCTACCACCATGGGTAGTTTATGACTTCCAAACATTTGACTTTTTCCTGCTCTAAACTATCGAGACTAATAGGGAAGTACCCGACTCTGACAATTCCCTCACATGATTGGGTGAGATAGAAATTATAGAATGAATGCATCGCACAAAACAAAACTCGACAATTTGGCGAGGTTAAGTTGCAAGATGTTAATAGTTAGTGAAGGGTTAAAGCTGGCGGGGTAACACAGGGAGCTACAAAGCAGACAGAATCAGGGACATAGCCCTTTGACCCCGTTGATGCTAAAGCTTAGGCGCTCGATCGAGTGCTTTGTGATAGTTGTGGGTGCGGAATGTAGGTAGGAACAGGGTGGCAAACAACTGAGGAGTGAGGAGTTAGAAGCAAATAGTTACAGGTTTTCTAGGCGGCAAATATTACACTTGCCTCGGGCAACCATTTTGTAAGGTGTGACCCGAACCTTCCGTACTACTACGCCCTGTATTCCCTCAGCAAAAGCGTTGGGAAATGCTTTTTTGACAATGTTAGCGCTGCCATTCACATCCGCATCGATCGGTCTGCCATCACCAGCAGGAAACAAACCTCGCTTGATTCGTTTACCTTTGTACTCTGAATGCTTGACACAAGGTTCATTATCTAAAAAAGAACACTTTGAAGTGTAACTTTCTTCAATAACCTTCACAACGATTCCTGCTAACTGCGCTTTATAAGTTAGCATTTTAATAAACCTTGCATGAGGTATTGCTGCGAAGTTCTGATTACTCCGCTTGCCGAGATTTATTCCCTGTTTCCAGTTATCGTTTTTACCAATCACCAGTGTCCCGATTCGGTTAGCTGCCAGATGATTGATGATGAATCTACTAGCGTTGTGCAGCTAATAATCTACTTTTACATTACGATTGTGAGTTAAATGATTAATTTTGATTGATGTTTGTCTCTCGCCCTTCAAGTATGACTGCAACACTGCCTTTTTTTTGTGATAGTAGGCATTGAGTGATTTGAGAGGTTTGCCATTTATTATCAGCGGCCGGAACCCCTTTCGATTAGATGTAATTGTCGCTAAATTATTCAGGCCAATATCAATTCATGCTATCCCTTCAACACCTGATGATGAGCCAGTTACAGCCTTGGGTTCATAAACTGCCTCTATTGAGTAATGGTAAGTTTTTGGAACGATTCTGACTTGATTAACTTGGCAGACTTTAGTAGTTAGAAATATCTGGGTCAAAGAGAGATTGATGATTCCTTTTTTGAGCCATTCTTTACTGATGGCCTGAGCGGTGTAAGTCAAGACATTTCTGCCTAATGTTTTGTGTTTGTATCTGGGTATTTTGGGTCTGGGTTTGAATTTATCTGGATGTAGGTTATATTCCTTTGTAGCTGCAAAAAATGATTTCCAGCTTTCATGTAATCTCAATAATACTTGCTGAGATACTTTGGCTGGTAATGCTAGATAGTCAGTCTTTCCCTGACATATTTTCTGTAGTTTGTAATAATGGAGGTATTCTCCTGAGATGATAAATTTTTGTCTGATTAAGTAGTTAGCGTAGTTGAAAAGATTCTTAGAAAGAAAGCACAAATTGTCTAGCCGCTTTTATAGCCAGTGGTTTCGATCGATAATGTGCTTTTCAACGAGCTGCATTGTTTTGCCGTCATTTTTGACTATAGTATACTATACATGGCTATTAATGGCTATAAAGTCAATGAAGTTTTACAATACTCCCCCGAATCACCAGTCCTTAATCCCCTATTCATCTAAAAGAGCGATCGGGACGATCGCACTCGTGAGATCGCTGATTAACCGGACGCGATGTAACGAGTAATTCTGATTTCTGATAACTATTTTCGACAAGGACTAAAAGATTGTCGGTGAAAGACAGACACACCGCAGCGTTCCAAAGCCAATTTATGTTTTGCTGTTCCATATCCTTTGTTATTTGTCAAGTCATATTCGGGATACTTAACAGCCATCCGCAGGATTAATTCATCGCGCCAAACCTTCGCCACAATACTAGCAGCAGCAATCTGAATCGATCGCGCATCACCCTGGATCATTGTCTCTTGCCCGATCGCCAAATTGGGGATTCTTTGATTCCCGTCAACCAAACACAAATCCGGCGTCACCTTCAACTTCAAAATCGCCCGCTTCATCGCCAACAAAGAAGCCTGCAAAATATTGAGGCGATCGATCTCCCGCACCGAAGCCGCACCAATTTGACAGTCAACCGCCACAGCCCGGATTTTTACGGCTAACCGACTCCGGGCTGCGGCACTCAACTGCTTGCTGTCGCGCACCCCGCAACTTGCTAATTCA
Organism: Microcoleus sp. TY_ISSM_2_bin.22; assembly: GCA_025937335.1. Taxonomy (GTDB): domain Bacteria; phylum Cyanobacteriota; class Cyanobacteriia; order Cyanobacteriales; family Microcoleaceae; genus Microcoleus. The sequence continues at coordinate 156 of JAICRN010000069.1, read as the reverse complement.
TCGAGAACTTCGTCGGGCAAAATGCAGGCAGCAGCAACTACTGGCCCGAACAAAGCCCCGCGTCCGACTTCATCCACACCCGCAATTACCAGAGGGGAGGAGAGAGAGGGGGAAAGGGGAAGATGGAAAGATGGGAAGAGAGTAAAAATTTCTACT
>JAICRN010000647.1 GCA_025937335.1 Microcoleus sp. TY_ISSM_2_bin.22 | reverse complement strand
TGTACCTCCAGAGCTGCACGGGGAAGCTATGGGCGACCGAGCTTTCTCTGCCGCCGTGTTCCTTCAGTGTATGCACTATGCGGTTGTTCTCGGCGTACTGCCTCACTGGGATGATGCTGCGAGTTGGGCAAAAGCTCGTACTTTCTTTCCTTGGCAAAGGGGCTGGCTGTTTCGCGGGACAGTTGCTATCTTGGGAACACTTTTATTTGTGGCTTTTACTCAATCTTTTACAGGTACTCGCAGCGTTTACTCGTTGGTAGCTGCTATTCATGCTTGGTTAGAAATTCCCATTTTGTTGCTGGCTATAGTTTGTCCTGCGGAAACAGGGTTCATCGAAGTTAAAGCAGTTGGTAGATAGCCAAGCCGCCGAAGAAAGAGGTGGCATTAGCAATTGCTGACAGAAAAAGTCCTTGCCGCCAGCCTATTTTACCTACTAGCGCGTAGAAAGCCCCTTCCGCGATCGTCACAATGATTTCGATCGATCCTGCTCGTTCTGGAAATCTCAAATAGGGAATCAGCATTTGGGAGCCGATCCAAGCTAGGGGATGAGTTACAAGAGTAGCAATGCCAGCGCAGATTAGCAGCAAGAGCAGCTTTTTGTCAGGTCTTGGTTCCATAAGCTGTGCTAACAGCAGAACAGTTGGAACTTCAATTGCTAGCGAAATTAATAGTGCTAAATTTTGGGTCATTTCTTCTAGAGTTACAAAGGTGGGCGATTTTTGAACGCGATAAATAATTGCCCTTGGACTCTGATCACTCAAAACAAACAGCTACTCGAAAACCCACAATACTAGCCTTACAATCCGGCTGATATCTGAGGCGACACGCGCTGCGACAATTCGGAGAATGATCGTTCCAAGAACCGCCCCGCAACAACCTCAGCGAAGAGTCGCCGTCAGACTCCCAAACGCTGCCATCAGCAGGCGCACCGTTATAATTATTGTGCCAAGAATCCGCGCACCATTCCCAAACATTTCCGTGGAAGTCGTACAATCCGAAAGCATTAGGTTGAAAACTGCCAACATCTGTCGTTTGAAAGCGATAAACTCCCTTCGGCGCTTCAGCGTAATGAGAATTTCCGTTGTAATTTGCTAACTCGCTGGTAATCGTTTCCCCAAAGTGAAACGGTGTCATAGTTTGCCCCCGGCAAGCATATTCCCATTGGGCTTCGCTAGGCAAGCTATAATTATTACCAGTTTTGCGAGAAAGTCTAGCGCAAAACTCCACAACCTCATACCAAGATACATTTTCTACAGGTCGATTTGCACCTTTAAAACGGGCAGCATCTGGATTGAGAAATATTTGAATTTCCGGCAGCGCTGCAACTGCTTTCCACTGAGCTTGAGTGACTGGAAATTTGCCAATATAGAAAGATGCTAAAGTTACTGGATGCTGCGGTTTTTCGTCGCTGTCACCCAGATTTTTTGGGGAACCCATCAGGAAAGTACCGCCAGGAACAGATACCATTTCCAGGACTGTACTGTTACCGAGAGGTTCTTCAAAAAAACGCGCTTGGCCGCGGTTAACATTAGTTTGCTGCCCGCGCTTGTCTACTGTCACCACCTGAAATTCAAAAGTGCTTTTGACAGCCGGATTTCTCTGCGATGCCTTGTTCTGAGGCGGATTGGTGTTGGATTTTTCCCTAGGATTGACAGAGATCTCGCTATTGATTTGCCCGCTTTGATTGAGGGGAGTATTGATAGCAAGTGCGCCTCCTTTTGTTACGGCAGAATTTAAAGCAAGTGGGCCTCCCTTTGTCACAGCAGAATTTAAAGCAAGTTGTCCTCCCTTGACAAAAGGGGGTTGGGGAGGTAAAGAATAGAGATTTAAAGCTTTGATTACTTCATCAGCAGATTGATATCTATTTTTGAGATAATCTTGAATTAACTTATCTAAAATTTTTGTCAACTTGCTGCTGAGTTTTGTGCCTGCGGGCAACCGTTCTCTCCAAATCCAGCCGCCGTCGATCGGGTCATACAGGTCATCGGAACCGTCAACTTTTGGCAAACATTGAGTTAGCAATCTCAGGCAACTTATTCCCAAACTGTACAAATCGCTTCCCGGGAAAACTTGACCGCGCATTTGTTCTACCGGCGAATATCCGGGCGTTCCTACTGTCGTGCCTACTTTGCTCATCAGCGAGCCCGTCACTTGTTTGGAAATGCCGAAATCTATCAGAACTAACTCTCCGCGCCCTCCCCTTCGGAAAGCTGAATTGCGAAAATTTCCCGCCTTTGGCAGGGAGGAGCTAGCAGAGGTGCGGCGGCGCATGATATTCTCAAGTTTGATGTCTCGATGAATGACATGGCGATCGTGCACAAATTTCAGAATCGGCAAAATATCTGCCAGTAACTGCCAAATTTTTTCTTCGCTAAAAACACCCTGCTGAGTTAATTCTGCTAGTAAAGTTTGCCCCTCAATCAACTCTTGTACTAAATAAAGTCGCTGGTCTTGTTCAAAATAAGCAATTAATCGAGGAATTTGGGGATGTTCGCCGAGTTCGTAAAGTCGTTTCGCTTCTGCCTCAAACAATTCTGTGGCTTTTTTTAGCGCCGAGGTTCCTTGAAATTGGGGTATAAACTGCTTGATTACGCACGGATCGTCCATTCGATCGGTATCTACCGCTTCATAAGTTCTGCCAAATCCCCCTTCGCCCAACAGTCGAATCACGCGGTAGCGGTTTCTGAATAGAGGGTTGAGGCCTTGAGCTCCGCAACTTTGACAAAATTTAGAGTTATCGGGATTGAAAGGATTAGAGCACCTGGGATTAGAACAGTAGAACATATCTGGAAAGAAATGATCCGGTTAAGGTTATGATATCATGTCGGGTTGATTTCTTAATTGATACTCGGCTGGTAATTGGTAATTGATAATCGGTAATCGTTAATCGTTAATCGGTGGGTATTACCCCTCATTTGTGCGTTCCAAATATATTCGGACTTGGGAATTATAACTTACTGATTCGCTGATTATGGTTTAACGCCGATATTCCTCGCCACAGTCGCCCGTCCACTGATATCAATCCCTCGATTTCTTAAACATCGGGTTAAGCCGATGATATCTGCTGCATCCGGGCTCAAACCAAAAACCCTAGAATTATCTGCTAAATGTTGGGAAGCAGGGATCGAGATATTTGAAGATAAATCCCGATCGCACTTTTGGCATGATAGTTCCACAAGTTCCAGACACCTGCCACATTCCGTTTAATACGCCGTTAAATTGGGAGTAAACTGCGATCGGCCGATCTATCTAAATTCATCGCAATTGGGGGAATCAGTAATCTCTTCACAGAGGCCAGTATAGTACAACTAGGCGATCGCCCAAACCAAAGAG
>JAICRN010000740.1 GCA_025937335.1 Microcoleus sp. TY_ISSM_2_bin.22 | reverse complement strand
GTCTGATGCAGGGGAGGATTTGCTAGCGGTTCCTTTTCCGTCGGTTGCGAGGGGAATTGGGCCTAAGATATCTAATACTGTTTCGCTGCTGGGCGGCGGTACAATGACTACTAAAGATGATTCTAGCTGCTGGTTGTATTCCCAAAAGCGATCGACCTTCGGCAATTTAGAATTGGTAGTGGGGGCATTTTCGCCCGTGTTGAGTTGGGAATTTTCCTCTCCTTCCGTACCTCGTCTTTGACGGAGTGCTGTCAAGATTTGCTCTTTGGTTCTCCCCCGCAGTTGAAAGAGTACGAAGGGGTCTTCACTGAAGCGATCGCCCAATAAGTAGTATACTGCACTGATGTGTTTGCAAGGGTTTTTGGGGTCAGGACAGCTACAGCGCGATCGAATATCTGACAAGCTTAACGGAAATAGCGTTTTGCCTGCCGCTGCAAATACATCTTCAATATTGTGCGGCATTTCTCCTGCTAATAGTTTAGCGGAAAAAACTGCTCTTTGCGACATATTTTCAATCACATAATCCCAATCTTCATCGCTCAATGTGTCGAGTCCTAAAGAAACTTGATAGGGTTTTGGATCGGTGCCTTGAACGATGGCAATTACTTCTCTATCCGGAAATTTTATGCTGAGAACTTTACCCTCGCGCGCGTATTGCCAGCCACGTTCTAAGCGCTTTTTGAAGCGGTAGGTATTGATTAAATCTAACCACTGTTGTGTCCACCATTCTCTGTCAATCATAAGCCCAAGGAAGAAGGAAGTTCGGCAACGAGCACTGTACGGGATGTAACGGATGTCAGTCCGATGTCCGTCGGAAGAAGGAAGAAAGCTTTATTTATCTAGGAGAGTCAGAAACCTGGTTTTTTACGGAAAAACTGGACTTTAACATTTAATCCTGGTAGAAAACCAGGTTTCTGTGGTCAGAGTGCGTAATTCCTCTGAGGGTTGAGAACTAAAGTCCTCACCAGAAACCGAAGAAAATTAAACACATTATTCTTCTTCCGTTTCTATAATAGCATTGCGATCGAGGATTAGTAAATTACGAAGTTGGTCTGTATCTAGCTCGGTAAGCCAGTTTTCGCCGGCGCTGACAACTTGTTCGGCTAGAGCTTTCTTGCTTTCGATCATATCGTGTATTTTCTCCTCTAACGTACCAGTGCAGACAAATTTGTGGACTTGCACATTGCGGGTTTGACCGATGCGAAATACGCGGTCAGTTGCCTGATTTTCTACTGCAGGATTCCACCATCTGTCATAGTGGAAAACGTGGGTTGCTCTGGTTAAGTTCAGGCCTGTACCGCCAGCTTTTAAGGATAAAATCATAATCGGCGGGCCTTGGGGGTCGTGCTGGAAGCGATCGATCATTTCTTCCCGCTGCTGTTGCTTAATTCCGCCGTACAGAAACAAAACTTCTCGCCCTAAATGCTGTTCTAGATGCGGTTTCAGGAGTTTTCCCCATTCGGCAAATTGAGTAAAAATTAAAGCCCGATCGCCCTCAGCGATCACCTCTTCTAACATTTCCAGTAACCGCTGCAATTTCCCCGATTCCTGACTTTTAATCTGCAATTCTTTCGGCTTAGCTTCTGCTTTCACAAGAGCCGGATGGTTGCAAAGTTGCTTGAGTTTTACCAGCAAAGCCAGAATCATTCCCCGGCGCTGAATGCCTTCGGCTGATTCTAATTCAGCTATTGACTCTTCGACTATTTTCTGATATAACTCAGCCTGTCCAGCAGCCAGCCCGCAAAATACAGTCATCTCCTGTTTCTCGGGCAAATCTTGGATGATTTCTTTGTCAGTTTTCAGGCGGCGGAGGATGAAAGGCCGAACGAGCGATCGCAAACTCTGCAGTGATTCGCGATCGCCGTATTTCTCGATCGGAATTGCAAATCGGCGCTGAAAGAAATTGCGCGGCCCCAAATAACCAGGATTCAGAAACTCCAAAATAGACCACAATTCTTGCAGTCTATTTTCCACCGGAGTTCCCGTCAGCGCAATTTTAAAAGATGCTTCTATTTGCCGCACCGCTTGCGACTGCTTCGCTTCGGAATTTTTAATATTTTGCGCTTCATCTAAAACCAATCCTTGCCATTTAATGCCTTGAAATTCTTTCGCATCGCGAAACACCAGCGCGTAACTGGTAATTATTAAATCCTTTCCTTTAATTGCCGTCGCAAATGCTTTGCCTTTAGCGCGTTGGTCTCCGTGGTGTAGCAATACTTTCAGCGTCGGGCCGAACTTCTTGACTTCGCGTTCCCAGTTGCCCAATACCGATGTCGGACAAACCAGTAATGTCGGCCCTTCCAAGGAATCTTTTTCTTGTAAATGCAGGAGAAAAGCAATTAGCTGAACAGTATTGTGGCACAAAATATTATTGGCAACAAAATTGTGATGCTTGCTCACCTCAAAATCATAAACCCACCCGCTGTACTCAAAATCCTCAATTTCCTGTATTCGGCAATAAAAGACTTCTTGGTCTAGAAAAAGTTGTAAGCCTTCTCTGATTGTATCTAGCTGTTGTGTGTCTAAATTTGCATAAGCTTCTAGAGTTTGATTCGTCCACTTTGAAGGCTTTAGCTGACGGTATTCTTGTTCTGCTGACCCATTTAAAATATTTTCCATCCC
>JAICRN010000035.1 GCA_025937335.1 Microcoleus sp. TY_ISSM_2_bin.22 | reverse complement strand
TTTTGAACGGCAATTCCTGCAAATTTTGACTGCGGGAGGGTTTTGTGGCTTGGAACAGTTGGGGTTTAGGCAGTAACTCATTCGATTTTAGATTTTAGATTTTAGATTTTAGATTTGGGGATTTGGGATTTGAGATTTGCGAAGCTAGATCCAATAAAACTTGCGCCTAAATACCAAAGAAACCGGGTTTTTACCGAATCTGCGGGCTGTAACGAAGTACAATGCCAAAAACCCGGTTTCTGACTATCCCTGCGTCCGGGACTGTAAAAGTTGGTTTGATCGTTCGGACTTTAGTCCTTTATCAACTGTCAACTGTCAACTGTTTTAAAAGTTCCACATAAGGGGGTTATCGTCTAAATTATCGGTGACGGTGCGCCCGATCGCGTCAATTTCTTTTAAGTCCTCTTCACTCAATTTTACCTCAGCAGCTTTAGCATTTTCGGCTGCTTGTTCCCCGTCGCGCGCGCCGACAATAGCATTTGTTTGCGGCTGGGAAATCAACCAAGCTAAAGCTAAGTTGCCCAAGCTTGTCTGGTGGCGATCGGCAATTGGCCGGAGTTGATTTAATGCTGTTTGCACGCGGACGTAATTTTCTTTGATGAACAGCTTATTTTTGGCGCGGTGGTCGCCTTCTTCAAACTTGTGTTCTGGCCGGAATTTACCTGTCAATATTCCTTGAGCTAGAGAGGAATAGGCAAGGATTGAGATATAATTGTCCGCACAATAGGACATAGCATCTTTTTCTACCCAGCGCCAAAACAGAGAATATGGCGGTTGCAAGCTGTCGATGCGTCCGTATTGGGCCGCTTCTTCTATTTGGGCACGGGAGAAGTTGGAAACGCCGATCGCCCGAATTTTTCCCTGTTCTTTTCATTTGTTCAGGGCGTCCATTGTGTCTGCAATTGGCACTAACTCGGAATTCCAAGTGCCAGCGAGCCAGTGGATTTGGTAAAGGTCGATATAATCGGTGTTGAGGTTTTTTAGCCATCGATCGCACGCTTCGATTAACAAATCGGGTTTCAGGTGGTTGGCGAAAACTTTGCTAGCATAAACTACTTGCGATCGGACATCTGAAAGTGCTCGAGCGATGATTTGTTCGGAATGCCCTTCTCCGTACTCCTCAGCAGTATCAAAAGTGGTAATGCCTGCCTCAAAAGCCTCGCGCATTGCTTTGACAGTCTCGGCATCCTCAATTCCCACCCACATTTGCTTCCCAGCTTGCCAACTCCCCATAATTATCGGGGTTATCTGAATTTCCGATGTCCCCAATTGTCGCTTTTCCATACCCTAAGTCCTAATTTAGATTTTCACTATTTACCCTCAAGCTATCTCATTTTAACAGGAAAAAAGTGCTGTACTTGCTGGAAAATACCGATTTTGTTACTATTTTTAAAACACAACTAATTTTTTATGAAATCAACTACTCGGGCGCTGAAAGAATGGAACGTGGCAGTTAATGCTTTGGAACGAGGCAAAACGATTATGCTGTTGCGGAAAGGGGGGATTCGGGAGCAAGCCGGACATTTTAATGTTGGTGAAAAACAGGTTTTATTATATCCAACTTTTGAACACCAACAGCCGGATTTATTAAAACCGGAGTTTGCAGATCGAGTAAAAACTGTCGAATCTGGCTGGCATCCTGAATTTGTGAAAATTGGCAGTTGGGCGGAGATTACCGATGTTTTTTTGGTAGCTTGGGAACCGGCAATTACTGCACTGTTTCCTTACCATATTTGGAATGAAAAATTTGTCAGCGACCGCCTGAAATGGAAACAAAATCAGCCAATTTATATTTTATTGCTGCGGGTTTATCACCTTGCAGAAACCTGCGAAATTCCGTATATTCCTGAATACGGCGGTTGCCGTTCTTGGATCGATTTGGCAGATCCTATTTTGCTGGAGGAAACCAAAGCTGTTTTGAGCGATCGAGAGTACATTGAACGCTCAAATCAAATCCGCAATCTGATAGCTAATCCTGCGAATGATTCTGGTTCGCCTAGAGTGACAACGCTGACAGATGGCAGTCAGGATTTTAGTCGTCATGAATAGTTTTTAATGTACTTTTCGAGAGGCGCGCTTCTACCAAACCCAGCCCAAAATCTGCTGCTAATGCCATCAAAGCTGCCGGAATTGCCCCAGCTAAAAGTAACTGATTGTTAACTGTAGCAACGCCACGAAAAATAAACACCCCCAAGCCACCCGCGCCAATGGCAGCGGCAATTGTAGCGAGTCCGATCGCAATTACCGCAGCAACTCGCACCCCCGACAGAATCACGCCCAGTGCCAGGGGAATTTCCACTTGCCATAACAGTTGCATATCAGTCATCCCCATGCCTCTTCCGGCTTCCGCAATCGCCGGATCGACGCCGACAATACCGGTATAAGTATTGCGGATAATTGGCAGTAAAGAATAGAGAGTGAGGGCGATAATTGCCGTGCGAGCGCCTATTCCACCCAATACTGGCAACGGGATTAGCAAGCCAAACAAAGCTAAACTGGGAATTGTTTGCATAATATTAGCAAATCCCAAAATTGGCTTTTTCAATTTAGGTTTTCTTGTGGCTAAAATTCCCAGCGGAATCCCCACAATAATAGCGATAAAAATTGCAACAGTTACTAAATATAAGTGTTCGACCGCACGCTGAATTATCTGGACACCATAGCGGTTGATAAAAATTATCATTGGGTAATTGGTTATTGCTGATTGCTGTCAACCTGATAAATCATTTTCTATTTCAGGACTTGGTTCACCAGGATAGAAGTGATAGTCCAGAATTTTCTCTAAGCTGTAAAGGCAATTTTGAGAAAATGTTTTGAGAGGTAAATCGGTTTCTCATACTGCCACATCTCTACCGTTTTGATAAGCGTCTTGGAAAGCTTCTTGCAAGTAAAGTTTCAGACTTGGGTTCTCCTGTATCAGTCTCTGAGTGTCCCGCCGCTGCAATCGAATTGTAGACAGCCAGCTACGAATGCGCTGCTGGGGCTGATATTGCCACTTCAGCAAATGTCCCGGCAAAATGCTCAAACAATTTCTAAGTTCTTGACGTTCCTGTTTGCCCCAAGATTCAATCTCCTCAATTAAATTTGGCAAGTCAAGTTCACTCCACTGACACTGGCGACGAAGTAAATTGGCTTGTTTTTGCGCCCAAGCATATAAGTCTGTCTCGTAAAGACCGTGCATTGTTTGATTATCAGCTTAGTTACTCAAACTATATTATCAAATTTTTACTAAATCATTCAAATCTAGCTACTTGCAAACAATCCATAAATGCGCGAGCTTCTGGATGCTGAGATTTCATAAAATCAGCGGGCGATGCCAATTCAACCAACCGTCCACCTTGCATCAAACCAATTGTAGAAGCTAATACAAAAGCTTCTTGAATCCCGTGAGTCACAAAAATCACTGTTTTACCCAGTTGCTGCTGCAATTGAGCGAATTCCCGCTGCAATTCTAGACGAGTAATGGGGTCTAAAGCACCAAACGGTTCGTCCATTAACAGCATCGGAGGGTCAGCCGCCAATGCTCTGGCGACGCCTACCCGCTGCCGCTGTCCGCCGGATAACTGATGGGGATAGCGTTTGGCGAAGTGCTGGGGGTCGAGGTTGACTAATTCTAACAGTTTGCGGACGCGAGATTGAATGCGATCGCCCTCCCAACCTTCCAATTTCGGCACTAAACCGACGTTTTGCTCAACGGTAAAATGGGGAAATAAACCGATTTCTTGAATCACATAGCCAATTTTTCGGCGCAGTTGAATTGGGTTCCACTGAGTTGTCGGTTTTCCCATGACAAGAACTTCGCCGCTGCTTGGCGTTAGTAAATTGTTAATCAATTTCATGGTAGTAGTTTTGCCGCTGCCGCTTCGTCCCAGCAATACTAAAACTTCTCCTTGCCGCACTTTGAAATTGAGTTTGTCTACTAAATGCCTGCGGTTGAGGCGATATGTAACGTCGAGGCATTCGACAGCAACTTCATTATTGAGAGGCATGATTAGTTTCGGTGATTTGGGTTTTTAGCAACTTAAAATCGGCGAGCCTCGGAAAACAATTTCCAATCTAAAATCTAAAATCTAAAATCTAAAATCTAAAATCGACTTGATTTTGCCATTCTAGCAACAATGCTCGACATTGGAGGCAAGTTAATTTTTTGAGCAAGTCGCGAATTCCGTCTGGGGTGACAGGATATGCAGCACCGATAAGTTCGGGATTTACTGTTGCTGTCGGGTGCAATTGTGCTACAAAACCGTAAAGTTTTTGATTGGAGAAGGAACTGTTTATTGCCCAGCCGACGGTGTTAATCGGTTGGATGCGGGCGATCGCACTTTCTGTCACGCCTAGTTCTTTCTTGAGTATAGCTGTAACTTCCGCTGCTGGCGTGGCTTCGGCTGGTACGCGACCGCCAGGAAAATCAAGGGTTGCTTCTGCTACACCGGGGCGATACATCAGTGGGGGAAACAGAAATTTTTCAGCTTGAATTGTCAAGATTACAACTGAATCGGCTCTTTCTACTCGCCAATATTCTACTATTTGCCCTTCCGTTGTTTCGAGATGTTCGGCGATTAGTTTTACCCAATGAGAGTTGATTTCTACAAAGCGGTCTAGAGTTTTCCACTGGGATTTGGCAGTTTGGTTCATGTCGGAATTTATGAAATAAATCAGATGTTGTTTGCTATGGTAGTCGATCGTTGCCGAACCCAACAATAAAATATCGACCTTTTCAGCTTTGAGCCCGTTTTTTGCTCTCGATTGTAAATTTTTGCTACAAGGTTACACATTTGCCTGGGAAATTCCGTAGCATAGACTACATAATAGATTTTTCTGCGTCTTCGCTTTGGGTTGTTGCAACCCCGCCCTGGTGCAGACTCTTAGCTCAAAAGGAGTTGTTATGAAACTGCAAACAGATATTCGTACTTGGCAATCCCAACCAACGTCAGGAAGCGTCGCCAGTGCCCGCGACTGGGAAAAATTTGGCTGCGCCGTACCTGCACCCAAATTGGCTCCTTCTATGTGGGTTAAATTGTTCAATCCGCCAACCGCATTCAGCTTTGACGAAGCGTGGCTGTTGTGTGAATGTTCGGAAGAAAAGTGGCTGGCTTGGATTCCTGATTATGGGGAAATTTTGCTGAGTACAGATGAATTTTGCGCTACTTAATCGGGAATGACGCATACAAACTTTCATCAACCAGGTGTGAGAATCCATATCCCTCGGGTTCCACGGGATTTTTTGGAAAAAAGCTGGTTTCTGCGCAATTATCTTGTTTGCAGTGAGGAATGCAAGTCCTCAAGCTTCGATCAGGACTTGCATTCCTCACTGCAAACCTCTTATATGATGTTGTTCCAGCCGATATCATATAAGTCCTAATAGATATTAATAGAAATTTCGCCACCAAAAAGAGCAATAGAAAACCTATTGCTCTTTTTGTTCAAAAACACTCTCTAGTTTTTATCTTTAGATAGCGGAAGTTATATCAAGTGGCCTCGATTGACCCCAATATCGCCCCCGTGACGGGTTTACTGTATTGATGCTTGGATTGGAGATATTGGCGAACCCGCCCTTACAACAATTACGGTCAATTTAGCCACCATGATATTGCTGGTTTATTTGCAAACTGCACGGTTATTTACGTTTCTGACAATCGTGCCTACTCTGCCATTAATCCGAATCGGGTTTCCGGTACTTTTACGAATCAAGAGCGGTTGTTTTGCCAAACATTCTCTGATTGATTGTGACCAGGCGGTGAGAGCTGCGGTGTATTCTGAACGAGTCGATGGGGCGCGAAACTGATCGGTAATTAGGTAATCTGTGGTGATGCTAGTGTCAGTAGCAACGTTGGTAATAATTGGAAAGTCAAAGGCTTTGGGCAAGGTTCTGTCAGGTCTTTTGCCCGGTACCAACTGGTATTTCGTCGAGCCACCCTTGTAGTCAATCTCTGCTTGAGGGCTTGTGGGAGGGCTGGTTTGAGCGAATGCTGGAACAGGCAGACTTGCTACCAAAACGGTGCAAAAACTCCAAAAAAATTTCGATTTCATCTGATTCATCTCCTCAACTTTATGACGATTAGCACTAATTAGGTATGCTCCAAAACACTAGCTTTTCTTGAAAAAGCGCCTGATGATATTCAGCTTTTGAGTTTGAGTTTAACCTACCTAATTTATTACCAAACATTCTCAAAAATGTTACAACTGGTTTGCCTGACAAACTGTAGAAAAGTTTCAGTTGAGTTAAACATTTACACATCTGAAGTTGTTACAGCATTTGGGAGTCGGTTTTACCAGAATAATTCATTTTCGATCGATGTCATTGGAACTTTATCAAATTTTGTCTCAGATATCAAGTTTTGCCGATCGCGTATCACGTTTTAACACTGGTTGGCGGCTCGATCGAGGTTTGAGTGTTGCGGGCTATACCAGGGCGAGAAAGATGCTAGAGTGCATCGATGGGCGTTTGAGTATTTTCAGGCGACAATAGACACAGAAGGGGCTTGAAAATAGGTGATTTTAGTGGAAGATAGTAAATTTATCGACGTATCGGACATTATGGGTGTTCCCGTGGCTCCGGCGGGTTACAAATCCGGCTTTGTGGGTATTGTCGGACGCCCGAATGTCGGAAAATCAACGCTGATGAATCAGTTGGTGGGGCAGAAAATTGCAATTACTTCGCCGGTGTCTCAGACGACGCGCAACAGGCTGCGGGGCATCCTGACGACACCTGAAGCACAAATTATTTTTGTCGATACTCCCGGAATTCACAAGCCGCACCACGAATTGGGCAAGGTTTTGGTGCAGAATGCCCGCACAGCGATTCAGTCGGTGGATGTGGTGCTGTTTGTGGTGGATGGTTCGGTGGAATCGGGAGGGGGCGATCGATATATTGTCGAAATTCTCAGCAATATCGGCGTTCCGGTGATTTTGGGGATGAATAAGTTGGACGAACAACCGTCGGATTGCGTGTTGATCGATCGAACTTACGAGCAAATTGTCAATCCTGAGTGGCCTGTAGTGAAATTTTCGGCTCTCACGGGCGAGGGTGTTGAGCCGCTGCAACAATTGTTAATCGAACATTTGGAGGTTGGGCCTTATTATTATCCGCCCGATTTGGTGACTGACCAGCCGGAACGCTTTATTATGGGCGAATTGATTCGGGAACAGATTTTGCTGCTGACGCGCGAAGAAGTGCCGCATTCGGTAGCAATCGCGATCGACATTGTTCAAGAAGAAGCAAAAATTACCCGCATTTTGGCGACAATTCACGTCGAACGGGATTCCCAAAAAGGCATTTTAATCGGTAAAAGCGGCAGTATGCTCAAGTCGATCGGCAGTGCGGCCCGCGAACAGATTCAAAAATTAATTGAAGGCAAAGTGTATTTGGAGTTATTTGTCAAGGTGCAGCCGAAGTGGCGGCAGTCGCGCACTCGTTTGGCCGAATTGGGCTATCGAGTGGAAGAATAAAACTTTGTCAGTTGGCAGTTTCCCTCTCTTAATCGTGATGTGCTCTGAAGCAGAGTTGAGAACTTCATCGAAACCACCAAGGAGGAGTGTATGTCGTTAACAGGTATAGCCAAGGAAACATTACAGATTCTAGAAAAAGGCGAGTTCATTTCAAAGCACGGCCATGTTATTAATTTTGCTACCGAGCAGAAGCTGGCAGAGAAAAATACTAAGTTGTATCGACCCGAAGAAGTTGAAAATTTATTGCAAAATACGCAATGTGATGCGAAACAGAGTCTTTTGGTGGAAGTTACCGATGAGACCACTCAAGTAGCCGCCTACCGTTTGGTAAAAGGTGAAGGTTGCCGCGATCTCGTGCTTCTAAACTATGCCTCCGCTCGAAATCCTGGCGGCGGATTTATTAATGGTGCAAAAGCACAAGAAGAAGATTTGGCTCGCTGTTCCGGGTTATATCCCTGTCAATTGACACAGCCCGAGTATTATGAAGCAAACCGATCGCAAGATTCTCTTCTTTACACCGATTACCTGATTTATTCTCCAAAAGTTCCTTGGTTTAGAATCCGCAGTCGTGAATTGCTCGATGATTATTTTTTAGCATCTGTTATTACTGCGCCCGCACCAAATGCAGGTCAAGTATTGCGTCGCAATCCCAATGCGCTTCCCGATATTGAAAAAGCATTGCGGCGACGTGCTGGATATGTACTTGCGGTGGCACAAGATAATGGACATCGATCGTTGTTACTCGGTGCATGGGGGTGTGGCGTTTTTTGCAACGATGCCAGTATGGTAGCAGATGCTTTTGGTCAGTGGCTTGAGAGTCTGCGATTTCATGGATGTTTCGATCGTGTAGTTTTTGGTATATACGATTCGGTTAAGAGTAAGGATACATTGAAGGCATTTAAAAATAGATTTAAGTAAAAGTATTGCATTCTCAGCCTCGCTGTCGTCAATGCCTCTAACAATCCCAACGCACGCCGACTTTCAGGAGATCATCGGCTGGAGTTTGAGGTAGTTTTTAGCAGGCGATTGGGAGCGTTATCTCGCAAACATTGCCTGACTTTGGAGATGATTCGGAAGCTCGATCGAGAATTAAAGATTCCGGTGGATAAATGTCGCCCTACATTACCAACACTAATTGCTGCTTTATTCTACGATTTATCAACAGATAAAAAAATCAAAATCCCTTCAATCGGTGAAAAACGGGAACGGGAATTGCCCTCTCCTACAGCTAGGACTTGATATGATATCTACGAGCAAGCCAACTGGTTGAGCCAACAATCCCCGTACCTTGATAGTCGGGGAGTGTCAACAACAACTATCAAGGCAACTCAACCGAACTCGGTTTAGCAATGTGAGGCAAGCCCCAGCCCAATTTTTCCCGCAAAATGTGGAAAAACTCAAAAGATTGCACGCGAATAAAGCGGGCTGGGTATTGAGCTCGCTCGACTTGCACCCAATCTTCCGGCAGAACATAACATCCGCCGTTACCGTCTACCACCATTACCAGGCGGTTTGGACTCGCCGGCAAAATCTTGACCGGCTCGGTGTTGGAAAACACCAAAGCCCGCGAAGCCATTGAATGCGGGCAAATAGGCAGCAACTGCAGCACTGGCACTCCGGGAATGATGACAGAACCGCCTGCAGAAAGGGCGTAAGCTGTCGATCCTGTGGGAGTCGCGATGATGACTCCATCTGCGGCAATGTCAATAGAGGCGTGCTGACCGATCGCCACTTCAAAATGACACATACAAGTCAGCGGTTCCCGGTGCAGCACCATTTCATTGAGACAAAGGGCTTCCCAGAGGCAGTCGTTTTCTCGAAACAGCCGCACCGCAAGCATCGATCTTTCTTCTATTTCGTATTCTCCGGCGATCGCCTTTTCCAAAGCTTGCGGTAGCAAGTTCAGGTAAGTTTCTGTTAAAAAGCCCATGTGACCGGTATTGACAGTCAGCAGCGGCACTCCAATCGGAGCGACTTGGCGAAATGCCGACAGCACCGTACCGTCGCCGCCCAAAACCACTGCAAACTCCATGTCGCTGTCAAAACCGGGGGGGACGAGTTGTTCGATCGGATTGTGGCACATCGGGCGATCGGGGCTAGAATAGCCCAGAATTCCTCCCGAACCAGAAACCGAGCAAACCTCCCAGCCGCGGGCAGTCAGCTTGTCTTCCAACTCTGCGGCGATGCGACAAGCCACAGGTTTAACGTCGTTGTATATAATCCCAGCTTTCGGCACTTTAAAATGTAAAGGGCATTTTTTGTTTACTCCGTTTTTTCGTTTTAAGCTGCTCGTACTCTATTTCCTTGAGCTTCTTCATAATCAGATTAAAGTATTCTTCGAGATAAGACTCCAAAGTAGTAGTTTCTTTGGGGTCGATTCCGAAGACACTGTAAACATCATCCATCGGAGCTTTCAAGGGTTTTCCGGCTGCCAAAACTTCTGAAAAAGCCAATCTGTCAGCTACGTTCCAACTCCACTGAAAGAACTTAGCAAATTGACGAGTAGCCTTCAACAAGGCGTCTGGGGTGCGCGTAATTTTGGCTTGCTTCCCTGACAGCCGTTCGCACAACCGCACGATTTCTTCAGCATCCCAAGCGCGATTTCCCACCACCGGAAAGCTTTT
Source organism: Microcoleus sp. TY_ISSM_2_bin.22 (assembly GCA_025937335.1). Classification (GTDB taxonomy): domain Bacteria; phylum Cyanobacteriota; class Cyanobacteriia; order Cyanobacteriales; family Microcoleaceae; genus Microcoleus. The sequence continues at coordinate 6,929 of JAICRN010000035.1, read as the reverse complement.
TTTCTCGGTTTCGGGAACGGAAAGGGCCCGGACGGCAAATTTAGCAACGTCCTGAGTGTTCATGTACGCAAGGGCGGATGGTTTGTTGGGCAGCCAGACTGCCTGATTGTCCAAAATCGGCATTGCATACAGGCTCAGCAGTCCTTGCAAAAAGCCGCAAGGTCTCAAGATTGTGTAGTCTAGACCGGATTCTGCTAAGAACAGTTCGGTACAGCGCTTGATTTCCAACAAGGGGACTTGGGGATATTTCTCAGCGTCGAGAAAGGAAAAGAATATGTAACGCTTGATGCCTGCTGCTGCTGCTGCTTGGATCAGCGATACTTTTCCGTCCCAGTCTACTCTTTTGATGCTGACAGAATCGCCGGCACTGGCTGTTGCTGCATCGATAATAGCACTGACGCCTTCTAGGGCCGGAGGCAGACTGTCTGGCTGGCAAAGGTTCCCCGGTACGAGTTCAGCGCCCCATTCTTTCAAAAATGCAGCTTTTCTGTAACTTCTGACTAAACAGCGCACCTGGTAGCCCTCGTCTAGGGCGCGGCGGGCTATTTGGCGACCGAGAGTGCCGGTGGCACCTAAAATCAATAAAGTCATCTAGGGATTAATTATGAATCTTAAACTTTCTATAAGATGGTATCAGGTTTTTGTTAAGTTTTTTATAAAAAACTTAACAAAAACCCGATATTTTCTCATTTTAGGCTTGAGATATTCGCCAGAAGGCTTGCTTCCGGCAGAAACTAGACTCTAGAAGGCAGAAGGTAGAAGGCTTCTGAAGGATTTGTTGAAAAAAACTTATTCTTCGCCGCCTTGCAATTTGAGCAGGAGGAAGCCTCCACCTATACCCACGAAAATTAGGGAAAAGGACAAAAAGGCTGCATTGAAAATTTCAGGATTCATGGTTTTATATGTCCAATTGGGCGATCGCATTAAATAAAGATAATATAATTTGGGGCAACCAGCTACCTGAATGCTAAAATTTCAGTGCCTGAATTCCTGTATTTTGTTGGAGAGAACTGCCTTGAGTCTCGATCGGGAATCAAAACTAGCTGTAACTCTGGGAGATCCGGCGGGAATTGGCCCGGAAGTGATTCTCAAGGCTTTGGCAGATCCCGCTGCTGGTTTGAGGGTAACGGTTATAGGTTCTAGGATAGTTTTGCAGCAAACTTACGATAAGTTGCGATCGAGCAATCCCGCAGCACAAGCGGCAAATCCCGAAACATTAAACATTATTGATATCGAACCAGACAGCAAGTGGGGCGAAATAGTCCCCGGTGTCGGGAATGCAGCTAGCGGGGCCGCTAGCTTTGCTTACATGGAAAGCGCGATCGCCCGTACCATCGCCGGCGAATTCTCCGCCATCGTGACAGGCCCGATTTCCAAAACTTGCTGGCAGGCGGCCGGTTACAATTATCCCGGACAAACAGAACTACTCGCAGAAAGGGCGAAATCGCAGCGGTTCGGAATGCTGTTTGCCGCCACATCTCCACACAGTGGCTGGACGCTGGTAACTTTACTCGCTACCACACATATTTCGCTCCGTCAAGTCCCCGATGCTTTGAGTCCAGAATTGCTGAGTGAAAAACTAGAATTACTGATACACTGTTTGCGCGAAGATTTTGGGCTGGAAAGACCGAAAATTGCGATTTCGGGCTTAAATCCTCACAGCGGCGAAAATGGCAAACTGGGAAATGAAGAGCAAGACTGGATGATACCTTGGTTGGAAACGCAGCGCGATCGCTTTCCTCAAGTCCAGTTAGACGGGCCAGTCCCCCCCGATACCCTGTGGGTAAAACCGGCTAAAGTTTGGTACGGTTTAGCCAAGGAAGCTCACGACGGTTACTTGGCAATGTACCACGACCAGGGGTTGATTCCAGTAAAATTGATGGCTTTCGATCGAGCAGTCAACACTACAATTGGCTTGCCCTTTGTCCGCACATCTCCGGATCACGGCACAGCTTTTGATATTGTAGGTCAAGGGCTGGCGGATGCCTCCAGCATGAAGGCAGCATTGCAGTTGGCGGCTCAGTTGGCTAGTCGCAGAACAGCAGTTAAAATAAGGCGATAGCTTTAGTACGCCTGACGCTTGGAAAAATTGTGTCATTCCTATTGATTTTCGCTGGGGTGAGGCGGCAAGCAAGCTGGTAATTTTATTCGGTCGATAAAAATCACGTTTTGGTAGCGCAGTATGGCAGCATCTAATGATAATTCAAACAAAATATATCAATCAGAAAAAGATGTTTCTGATGCAACTATGCCAAGTTCTAAAGCTGGAGAGCAACTTCAGGAATTGCTAACCATACTAACTGAATTCCACTTATTGAAAAAAACCCACAAAGAACCAAGCGAGCTGAAATTACCGCTTTCTGAAAAGTCGGTTCAGCGATTAGAGAATGAGGAAAATCGGCGCAAACAATTGTCTTTCCTGATCGAATCACCGAGTATTGTACCGGAAGTATTAACTAACGAGGAAGAGATCCCACCTCAAAGACGAGAAAACAATAATGAGGAACCCGATTTATCTACAGCCGGGAAGGTAGCAAAAAAAAATCCGCCGTCGGAGGAAGAATTAGAACAAGCAGTAGAGGAGTTTAAACGGTTGCAACAACTGCTATTTGAAAGGGATTTACCGGAATTTTACAGTAATGTTTTGAGCGTGGAACAAAGGTTAGAAAATTTTGAGAATTTGATGTCTGAACCCCAAGAATTGATGGCTTTACTGAGACCGTTAATTCCTGAGTTAGTGAGAGATGAATTAGAGGGGTTGAAGTCGGAATTTAAAAAGGCGATAGAACTCGCTAGCAATGATAAAATGAATCGGCTCGAATTGCAGACAAAATTAGCGGATTTGGAAAATCAAATTGCTAACTTCAACCAGCCGCCACTGCCGAATGCAGAACATTTAATGCAACGGTTGATGCCGGTAGTGGGCGAGTTACTCAAGCGTAAGGTAGAGGAGTCTAAGTTAGAGGTAGCTTCGGCGATCGCACCGACAGTCAATCAAGTAATTCACAATCAAAACGGACTTGAAGAAAAGGTAGTAAGAATTGAAGAGAGATTTGCAAATATTCAGCAGCGTTACCAGCAGCAACCGGAAGATTTAATCAAGCAGCTAGTGCCAGTAGTTAGCGATTTGCTGAACCGCAAAATTAGTGAATTAAAGTTAGAGGTTGTAGAAGCTGTCGCCCCCTCAGTACAGGTAAGAATAGCTTGGGTAGAAATAGAAGAAAAAGTATTGAGCATCGTCGAACGGCGGCTGGCTACGCAACAGTCGCCAATTCAGAAGCCAGAAGAGATAATGGCGATACTAATGCCAGAAATAACTGATTTGCTGAACCGGAAAATCGACGAATCAAAATTACAGGTAGCAGCGACGATCCAACCCTTGATAGAATCAGCAATTCTTCAAAGAGAAGTTCAAGGAAAATTGAGCGACATAGAAAGTAGACTAAATAATCTTCAACGACAGCAAAAGTCTCAGCCGGAAGAAATAATGGCAAGATTGATGCCGTTAATGATTGAGTCGCTGAACCGGAAAATCGAGGAGACAAAGTTAGAGGTGAGAGAGGCGATCGCGCCCGGTGTCAACACGGCTATTCAAAACAGCGGTATTGCAGTACAAATATTAAATAATGAAAGTAAGATTGTCGAAGTTCAGCAGCAAGTTTTAGCAGAGATAGAAGGGTTGATGGCAAAAATAATGCCAGTGATTGTAGAGATGCTGTCCCGAAACATCGGGGAAGCAAAGCTAGAGATAGAATCTGCGATCGCCCCTACCGTAGATGCGATCGTTCAGAATAAAAGGATCGATCAAAGACTCGGGACTATCGAACAAAAGATTGTGGCGATCGAACACCGGATTTATGAATCGACAGACTTGTTTACCGATTTACTCAAACCTTTGATTGACGAGTTGATGGTTAGCCATCACGCCCAACTGCAAAAGTCGGTCATCGAGTCTATTTTACCATTGTTAGATGAAGTAGTAAATTATAATTACAGGCTCAACGATAAAGTAGGGGAACTAGATCGCAAAATTACTGATGCTGAATGGGGAGGCGATCGGGAAGAATTAGTGGCCAGAATTAAAAACATCTTTCCCGAAATGATGCTTCAAACAATTAATGAGTCAAAAAAATCATTTACTGAAACAATAGCCCCGATAATTGATGAAGTAATTAATACCAAAACCCGAGAAAACAGGCAATCAATGGGAGTAGCCATATCCCCGGCTATTCCTGTGGGAATCAGCCAGAGAGTTAGTGAATCGCCCGATGAAATTGCAATGGCGATCGCGCCGGAAATGGCCGCCGCGATCAAACAGCAAATTCATCTCAAGCGAGAAGCAATGTCGGATGCACTTTATCCGATTATCGGCAGCACGATTTTAAAATACATCGCCGAGATGATGCGGGAGATCAATGAAAAACTCGAATCATCTTTAAGTACCGAGGGAATTAGCCGTAAAATTAAAGCCAAATTGCAGGGAATTTCGGAAGCAGAATTGCTGATGAAAGAAACAACACCACTGAGTGTTAAAGCTGTCTTTTTAATTCAAGCACAATCGGGCTTAGTAATTTCAGCAGTGCAGCAGTCTGAACGCGAACAGCTAGAATCCGAGATGGTAGCGGGGATGCTGACTGCTATTCGCGCTTTTGTCAACGATTGCATCTCTCAGTCGGGAAATATTGCAGAGATTGATGCTATAGAATACGGCACATCTACGATCGTACTGGAAGTAGCGGGTTCGTGTTATCTGGCAGTAGTTATGCAAGGAGAAACCCGCCAGTGGTTCAAGTACAAAATGCGAGCGATTTTCAAAAAGATTGTTGAAGAATACGGGACTCAAATAGAGTCATTTAATGGCGATCCAGCCACGGTGCCCCCAGAAATAAACTCGAACTTGCAAAAATTAATTGATACAGAGGTAAAAGTTAAATCTCCTAAACTTCCAATTTTACCCATTATCGGTTTGGCAGCATTAGGTTTAATTGGCGTACCTTGGGGAATTCATCAATACCGCAGCTCAGTGGCAGCGAGCTTAGAAGCAGATACAAATTTAGCATTACAATCTGCGCCGGAGTTATCAGTTTATCGCCTCGCGGCTGATGTTAAAGATAAAGTATTGGAGATTTCGGGACGAGTGCCGAATCAAAATCTGCGATTGAAAGCGGAAAAAATAGCTCAGCAAGCGGCTCCCAAATTAAGAATTGAAAATAAAATTATAGCCGTTGAAGTACCTCCCGATCCGGTTTTAGTCGAAGCCGATGTCAAGCGGACGGCTGCTCTTTTGAATAAAGTAGAAAGCATTGATATTTCGGCTCGCTATGCAGAGGGAAAAGTCGCCGTTGCAGGCAGCGTGAGCAAAGTGCCCGATGCTCAGAAAATAACTCAAGCTTTTGAGAAAATTCCGGGGGTGAAGTCTGTAACAAATACAGTAATAATCGGAACTCAACCGCCGGCCAAAATAATGGCAGTTCGCGTTTATTTCGCTACAGGTTCGGCTATTTTGCCGCCGAAAGATGTAGCACAAAAGCTTAGCAAAGTCAAGGAATATATGGAGGAAAATAGCGCGAAGAATTTGAGGATAATTGGCTACAGCGATTTTAAAAGCAGTCCGGCAGAAAATCAAAAGTTGGCACTGGAAAGAGCGACAAATGTGAAAAATATTTTGGTTAGACAAGGGATAAATGGCAACAGAATACAAGTTGCTTCTATTAAGGGTCGTCCCGAAGGTGTGGAGGCAAATCAACCGCTGTGGCTGAGCAGATTGGTAGTATTTGAGGTGATAAATTAAAATAGGGAATGGGGCATCGGGCATCGGGCATCGGGCATTGTTAATTGGGAATTTTCCCTAATGACTAATGACTTCTTTCTCTTAATTTATAGGAACTCGCAAGAAGGTTAGGACATTTTTTATCGCTGAAAATATTGCTCTGACTTCATTTCCCTTCTTCCTTCTTCCTTCTTCCTGACATCAGTTACATCAGTTACATCCGTTACAAAATCCGTTGCCGAACTTCCTTCTTCCTCTTAAACTAATCGAACTCGCCCGGAGGTAAAGGCTTGTATTCGATCGCCCGCCAAGCATATTAGCAAGCGGCCGCTTCCGTCAATGCCGGCGGCTTGTCCGCAGATGGTTTCCGAGGAAAGTTCGATCGCCACCGGGCAGCCAATCAAGGCATCGCGGCGGCGCAATTCCGGCAAAAGTAGCGCTAAACCCGACTTGAAGGCTGGTTTGTCTGTGGTGGAAAACATATCGGCTAGTTCGAGTAAATAGTGCCGCAGTCGATCGACCAAACACAGTTCATCTGGTACTGTACCAGCAATAGAATGCAAGCTTACCGCATTGGCGAGATCCCTTTCATCCAATCCCGCAGCCGCGAAATCTACGCAGCGGTTGAGTCCAATTCCGACAACGGCGCGAGTTTTACCCAAAGCATTGCCGTTCGTAGCTTCGCAGAGAATTCCGGCTAATTTGTGGCGATCGATCCAGACATCGTTGGGCCATTTCAGGCGCAGCATATCGCGACAGTCGGGAACCAAATCTTCGATCGCGTAAATCACCGCTAAACCCGCTGCTAAACTGAGTCCTGGCAACAGAGTGGGGTTGAGGTTTTCGAGTACAAAACTAACAGTCAAGACACCGCTTGGGGCGTGCCAGGTGCGCCCGTGTTGGCCGCGCCCGCTGGTTTGTCGCCTAGTAAATACTACATCTCCGTGGTGGAGCTGGGTCGCGCGGGCGATCGCCCAACTGTTGGTACTGGGACAGGTATCCAAAGAGTGTAGCCAGTGAGGGAGGTTTGGGCGATCGGGTTCTGTGGTTGCGGGCACGGAAGTTAAGGGCAATTCAGACAAGGTTTGATTTGTAGTATTTGATATCTAAAAGCTGATTATCGCAGGGCGATCGATCTTTTGTGCGAGTTTGGGCTATC
>JAICRN010000388.1 GCA_025937335.1 Microcoleus sp. TY_ISSM_2_bin.22 | reverse complement strand
GGTTTTTCGGGCGCAGTAGTTAGCTTAGCGGCAAAGTAAAGTGCAGCGGCCACGCTAGCACCTGCCATCAGGACGATCGCTAGCAGAAAACCCACTAAAAATTTGAAAACGCTATATACACTGTTCATAAAACCGCAAATGAAGGAAGTTCGGCAACGGATTGTGTAACGGATTTAACGGATAGAAGGTTGACTGTTGACTTCAAAAGCTTACCCTTGAATCCGGCGACTCAAACTGCCGTATCTAGAAGCAAGGCGAGCTTTCCCAGCAGCGGCCCAATCTTGGAGAAACTGAATTTGTTCTTGAGCCGTTCTGGCTAAAGGCACCATCTGACTAGCTGATTCTAAAATATCATCTGTGGTAAAGTCTCGATTTTGGCTAAATCCAATGTGCATGGCTTCAATCAAAGTTTGCTCGATTTCGGCCCCTGAAAAATCGGGAGTTTCGTAAGCCAAGCGTTCTACATCGTAATTTTTGATGCTGTGCGATCGCAGCCGCAACAAATGTACCTCAAAAATCGCCCGCCGTTCCTCCTGGCTGGGCAAACCCACAAAAAATATTTCGTCAAACCTGCCTTTTCTGAGCATTTCTGGCGGCAAAGACTGGATGTTGTTGGCTGTTGCTACCACAAACACCGGCGAAGTTTTTTCTGCCAACCAAGTAATAAAAGTCCCGAACACCCGGCTGGTTGTCCCGGAATCGCCTTTACCGTCCAATCCCCCAAAAGCTTTGTCAATCTCGTCAATCCACAGCACGCAGGGGGCCAAAGCTTCGGCTAGCTGAATCATTTGCCTGGTGCGGGATTCCGATTCCCCGACTAATCCGGCAAACAAACGCCCGACATCCAAACGCAGTAAAGGCAAATGCCAGTGGTGGGCGATCGCCTTTGCTGTTAAGGATTTTCCGGTTCCTTGAATTCCGACTAACAACAAACCTCTGGGATGTGGCAAACCGTATTGGCGCGCTCGATCGGAAAAAGCACCGCCGCGCCGCAGCAGCCATTCTTTGAGATTGTCCAAACCGCCGATATCGGAGATATTTTCGCGGGCTGGGTAAAAATCCAGAATTTGAGTTTGGCGAATTGTTTGGCGCTTTTCTTCTAAAATCAGTTCTGCGTCGTCGGGATGGAGTTCGCCTCTGGTGGCGATCGCCTTTGCCAAAACTCGGCGGATTCGTTCGATCGACAACCCTTGACAGCAGCGCACCATTTCGTCTAGCAAACGCCCTTCAATGGCTTGTCCGGTAGCCCCTAACAGCCTTTCTACCTCAATTTTGATTTCCGCCGCCGCAGGCAGGGGAAACTCCAAAACTGTCATCACTTCGCTGAGGTCTTCCGGGATCGAAATTAGAGGAGATACGATGACAATATTTTTGGGTACAGATTTGAGGACTCTCGCCAAATTGCGCAGCTTGCGGGAAATCGATACATCTTCCAAAAACCGCTGAAAGTCGCGCAGAATAAAAATTGCCGGGGCGGTGGGGGGTAATTTTTCGAGAAATTCCAAAGCTTGCAGGGGGTTGCGCTTGCCAAAACCGGCATCGTTGGGATTGCCTTGGTAGCCTTCAACAAAATCCCAGATGTAGACTGCGCGAGAACCCTGTTTTTTCGCGCATTGGGCGATCGCCACTTCTACGCGCTCTTCTTCCCGTGTGGGAATGTAAATTAGGGGGTAGCGCGATCGCAGCAGCAGTTCAAACTCGTCGCTAAAAATAGTCATTAGTTATTAGTCAACCGACGAAGGCAATTGCCGTTTAAGTGCTGCCAGAGAGGCCCAGCGACTGTCCGATGCAGCTTTTGAGCTTTCTGTCTCTTCTGCATCATTTAAACTTATTCCCGGACATTTAGCATCGCATAGCTGTTTGTGCGGCAGTTCCAAACACATGTGCTCGTACACCCAATCGCCCGGAGAGAAATAGCCGCTTGGGGACAAATTTTCCACCAAATCTTCTAAAGCAACTTCTATTTCTGCTGAACTTGAATCTGTCTGATTTGCTGTTTCTTCGAGCCAGATTAGTTCAGATGAGTTTAGTGCCAAACGGTGATTGTATTGTTTCAAGCATCTGTGGCAGGTGAGAGTAACAATTGTTTCTGCTTTCGCCTTCACTTCAAGATAATTCCCTTGGTGAGTCACTTGCAGTCGCCCCCGCACCGGAGTCAGAGTTTCTAAATCGGGGATAAATTCTTCAAAATCAATGACCTCTTTCCGCTCTGTTTTTGTGAGGAGATGAGGGATATAAATTGTCTCCATAATAATCTCTGGCCGTTTTATTATGTTTGTCTCAACGCACAAGTCAAAAGTCAAAAGGAATAGCTAATCTTTCGCTTTTTCCTTTTTCCTCTTTTTATTGTCAGCGCAGCCGCACTACCAAACGCCGATCGGGTTCTTGTCCTTGACTGTAAGTTTCTATATCCTCACATTCGCTCAAAAAACTGTGGACTTGACGGCGTTCTGCCGAAGACAGCGATTTTAGTTCAAATTCAACTCCCGTCGATCGGGCTTGATCTGCTGCGTACTCTGCCATCGATCGCAATTCCGCTTGGCGGCGGATGCGATAGCCATTGAGTTCAACTGTATAAGGAAGTGACTCCTCTACTTCCTGACCTATATTCTGAACCGTGTTGCAGAGGTACTGAATGGCATCTATTACATTACCGTTTGGCCCGACTAAGATTGCAACTTGTTCTCGAGTCAGATTGCTTTCATCTATTGTCATCCAATAGCAATTTTCTCGTTGTTCGCATACCACTTTTGAAGGAATTGCGGACAGTTTTAGCAATTCTTCTAACCATTGCTGTCCGCGCTGCATTTGAGAATCTTTCATTGTTGTTAAAATCAAGCCTTTTTCTTAGAACGCTTGGGCTCAAAGGGAAGTGCATCTAATCCTTGTTCTTTTTGGGTTTTCGCCTCTGCTTCGTCCACTATTTTTTGGAGGTTTTCGGGCAGCGGTTCTCGCGACAAAATAAACGCCTGAACTGTCTGGAAGATGTTAGCAATCAGCATATACATCAACACCCCTGCGGGCAGCGGGAAGAACAAAAACATCCCTGAAAATATGACTGGCGTCAGTTTGTTGACTGTAGCCTGTTGAGGGTTGTCGTTTGGTCCTTGTGCTTGTCCCGAAAGAGTTTGGTTGATATACAAACTGATGCCGAAGCCCAGGATCATCACCAAAATATCCCAGTGGATTGTACCGTCTGAGTCGATCGCGCCAACGCGGCCTAGAGCTTCAATAAACAGGAATCCTTTGTTACTAGCCAATCCGGGGATTGTGCCTTGAACTGTGGCTTCACCGGGCGCTAAGGCCGTGATGTTGCCCTGTTCGTCTACATTGACAAATTCTTCGCCTTTAATGACTTTCCAGCGCGGTTCAAAGTCGATTTCGCTCTTATTTTCTGCCGCTAAAACTTTGAGCGGTTTGCCATCTGGGGTTTGAAAATTAATCTTGGTTGTGTCGCCGACTGCGAGTTTGTCGCCGCCTGGAATTACGCCCACAACTGGAGCATGAAAAGTACCTGTGACGTAAATATTTTGTGGCGGTGTAGCAAAAGCTTGCGGTTGAACAGTTTCGATTTGTTCTTTCGGCAAAACTTGAACGTTTACGCTGTAATTTATGTCAGAAAACGGCGAACCCCGGAGCGTTGCAAACAGTGCAAACAGCACTGGCATTTGCAGCAATAACGGGAAGCATCCTGCTAGAGGATTACCAAATTCTTTGTATACTTTGCTCATTTCCTCCTGCTGTTTTGCAGGATTGTCTTTATAGAGTTTTTGAATTTGATCTACTCGCTCTTTCATCAACGGCTGCGCTACTTTCATGCGCCGCATATTGCGAAGAGAGCCTGCATTGAGAGGATAAAGAGCAAAGCGAATCACGAGCGTCAGAGCTACGATCGCTAAACCGTAGCTTGGCACGATCCCGTAGAAAAAATCTAGGATCGGGAGCATGAGGTTGTTGGAGAGAAACGAGATACCAAAATCCATTCGCTTGTTCGTTAATTTAGGTGCTCTATGTTTACTTTTGAGAACTATTTTTACCCGCTGAACGCGAGCCGCCTCAAATTTTCGGGTTTTGTCTCTATCTTAGGACATTGCCCGTCGATCGACCGCCCGGTCTGCGGGTTTGTGGTAATTAGTTGGCTAATACTCGCACTGAGTTTACCCTGATTTGAGGGTAAAGCCGTTCGGTTATTTAGCTTTGGCCGCGTTTGCTTTTTGAGCTGGTGCCGGCAGTTTTTCGTTAATGTAGTCATACATTGCTCGAAATTTCGGAATAGCTCTGAGTTCCAAACGGCTGCCATTTTTCATGGTGAGCACCATGTCTCCGTAACTCCCGAAACCGCGAGGTACTGTGACCATTTTGACTATATCTGAGTAGATAACGTCTGTCTGATCGCCCCCCATCCAACCGCTAGTTACGGACACTCGACGGCTCGTGATCCGGTAGCGCAGCCACAGAGCCCGGACAATTGCTCCTACTGCGAGGGGGATTCCCACCACAGTCAGCCCCAGGAGTAAGTTGATGATCAAGTCTCCCAGCGCGGGGCCGCCTTCATAATATACTTCCTCTCGAATTCCCATTTAGTACCTCGGCTTCTACCAACAACTGCTCTAATTCTTGCAGAATTTCTGCATAATTGCACTCTTGTGCGATCGGACGCACGACAATTACTAAATCCCACCCGAATTTTAATCGGGGCAATAGCTGTCGCAAAGCTGCCCGAATCTGACGCTTGATCCGGTTGCGGACTACAGCGCGCTTGCTGACTTTCAGGCTGATAGAAATGCCTGTGCGAGTGGGCTGCAAGGATTTTTCGGCTGTCGGTTTGGCGAATTCGGCACTTTTGGGTTTGCGCAGAGCTCTTAAGCTGAAATGAGCGGAGTTGCGGCGCATTCCCTTGCGGTATACGGCGCTGAAGTCTTTTCGGTGCTTGAGTCGGTTTGTCTCGGGCAACATGGCGTAGGGCGATCGTTGAGGTCTCTCAACCTTGATGCAGTGCTAGACTGCGAGGCGGTGGCGACCTTTGCTGCGGCGGGATTTGATAACCAATCGACCGGTTGCGGTGCGCATTCTGGCGCGAAAACCGGATGTTCTTTTTCTTTTGCGGCTGGTTCCGTGCAGGGTTTGCTGTGTCATTTTGATTTCTCCGGGCTTGTTACTTTACTTTTGATTAATATTCACAATCTTCTAGTTTACCATAGAGTTGTTCAGTTTACAAATAATTTTAAATTCATGATATTAGTTTGTGGGTAATTCCCAGAAACCCGGTTTCTTTCGAGATATTTCGTATCCCAATTAAGATTATCGAAGAAACCGGGTTTCTTAGCCTGTGGGTAATTCCCAGAAAAAGGTAATATGGATGTAGTTTTTGGAGGGTTAGGGATATGACTCCACAACCTAATGGAAAAGTGACGATCGTCCGCACAGAAAGGGGGCTTACGATCGCGGGGACACGCATCACCCTTTATGATGTAATAGATCATCTCAAAGCCTAGTATCCCCCTAAATTCATTCGTGACGTATTTAACCTTACGGATGAGCAGTTACGCGCTGCCATTTCCTACATTGAGGCGCACCAGACAGATGTAGAAGCTGAGTATCAAGAAGTTTTGAAATCAGCCGAAGAAACCCGGCAATACTGGGAAGAGCGCAACCGCGAACGCTTTGCTCGGATCGCGGCAACTCCTCCTCGCTCTGAATATGAAGCTGTGCGAGTGAAACTTCAGGAACGACGAGCGCAGCGCG